>QZKU01000043.1 GCA_003598085.1 Candidatus Abyssobacteria bacterium SURF_5 | reverse complement strand
AAGGGCTTACCATTTTTTTGACAGTACTTCCTTCAACGCGTCTATATCAACCGCCTGCTGCGCTACAATCCGCTTGAGGCGCGCGTTCTCCTTCTCCAAAACCTTTAGACGCTTGGCGTCGGGAATATCCATGTCGCCATACATCTTGCGCCACCGGTACAATGACCATTCCGAGACCCCGTGCTTCCGGCTGGTCTCGCTTATCGATGTCGCTTCCGCTTCCTTCAACAACCGAATTATCTGCTCCTCTGTGTACCGCTTCATGTGCAGGTCCTCCTCCCGTTTCGCCCTTATTATATACTCCTTCGGACCTCACACTTCACGTGGTACTTATTTTGGGGAGCAGGTTATGAGGCAGCTCTGTTTAGGCGTGTTTTGAGAACCCCCCGCGCCATGGTATGGTCCTTGCAGATTTGAGAGCCTAATTCAATAGGATATAAACTCGACGGGTCGCATAATATCACACGCGGTTTCTCGTCGTCAAGTATTTCTAATAAAGATTTATTTGCAACTTTTTGCTTTTCTGAGTAACACTCCCTTCCGCATGCCACCAAGGCACCGAAAAGCTCAGGATTGGTCATCAGAGAGAAATCGGATTCGATGGCGTCATCCAACAAAGAATATTCTGCAATCGATGCGCCGCTCTTCAAGAGTCTGACTTTAAGCTGGTGGACCGGGCCGCGAGCGAGTGAGCCGTCGCTGATTTGGAGAAGCAGGTAGCTGAGGGAAGATGCTGCCTGCCAAAAAACTGCTCTCTTTGATGTATGATTATGAGTCCTTCATCCTGGCCTGCGCCTGTCGCATCATAAGCTCTCTGAAGCTGCGGGGAGGCTCGAGGAAATCGGGGCGAGAAACGAGGGAAATCGCCCTGGCCGGGCAGTGATACGCGCACACGCCGCAGCCGACGCACCGCTCGGCGGTAAGCCGCGCGATATCGCCATCGAGAGTGATCGCGTCCATCTGGCACTTCTCCATGCATTCGCCGCAGCCGGTGCACGCCTCCGCATCGATGACAGCCTCATAATTGCTCGAGACGCTTCTCACCGGCGCGTGATATTTGCTGACGCCGCGCAGGATGCCGCAGCAGCATGTGCAGCAGTTGCAGATGAAATCGATGCGGTCGCGCGTGTTGCTCGAGGTTGCGATCAATCCCGCGTCGGCGCTCTTCTTGAGAATTTCGTGAGCCTCCTCGCGGCTTATCTTTCGGCCAAAGCCTCGTTCACTCACGAATTTGGCGAATGGGCCGAACTGAAGGCAGACATCATCGGGGAACTCGCAGCCGTGGTCGAGCAGTCGGCGCTCGTGGCGGCAGTAGCAGGTCGAGACGGTTATCGTGTCGGCCTCATCGATGTACTTGCCGGCCTCCTCGAAGGCGAAGACTCTCACGTCGGCCGCGACGGTTTGCTCGATAGGGATGACGCGCGCGAAATGGCCGCCCGGCTCGACGGGAAACGGGCTCTTTTCGCCTCCTTTCGGCGCAATGACATTGAAGTAAGCGTCGAAAGCTCGCGCCAATTTTCTGGCTCGTTCGGAGACCTCTCCCTTCATGAACTGAAGCTCGAAGATTCCCGGAACGAGTTGGATCGTTTTGTACCACTTCTCGCCGCCTCTCTCGCTGCAGTAGATGAGGCCCTTGTCGGCCATCTGATCGAGCAGGCGCGCCACGTGCTTCGGGTCCCCGCCCAGCTTCTCCGCCACGCTCGATGGCGATTCCGGCGCCAGCGGCGAAAGGTTAAGGGCCGCCCGCGCCTCCTCCTCGGTGAACAGCGCCTTCAGGAGCGTCTCCAGTTCGGGGCTCTTGTGGCTGCCGTATCCTATCTGATTGTAAAGCTCCGCCAACTGATCATAAAGCTTATCCGTCATGATGGAGTCCTCTCATGTGGTTTCAAATTCCTTTGCGATTCACAAAGCTTTTCAGTGCCTGCCTCTCCCCGGCTTCTGCTAAGTGCACATTTGGCTCAAACAAGAGTGATGTATAGATTATCAGATATGAAATTCCCAAACAAATGGCGGAGAAAGCATGTTGCAATGGCGCGGGTTTTCATCAAACGGGCACGGCACGCCGTGCCCCTACATAGACCTGGGCGGTTCTTGAAAATCTGCCGGATGGACGGTTAAGGAAGAGAGAGCCTTCCCCCGAGAGGCGCGAGGTTTTATCAAACGGGCACGGCACGCCGTGCCCCTACATTGGCGTTTACTCGCTTCCAATATCCGTGTGAATCTGAGTGCCTTTGTGGTTCTCCTCTCTTTCTTGGTGTCTTCGTGCCTTGGTGGTTGAATTTTACGTGCGGAGGGCGATCAGCGAAAGGATGCGGCCGGAGTGCGCGCCGTGCTTGCGGGCGGAGAAGAAGCGATCCGAATTGCAGAAGGTGCAGAGGTCATGTGAGATGATCTGGTTCTCCGGCACACCAGTCTCGAGCAATTGCATTCGGTTCGCCTGCCACAGGTCGAGACGCCACGTCCGCGCGCCGTTCTTCTCGAAGAGCGACGCGCCATACGCGAAGGCCGAATTGAATTCGTCGTACACGTCTCGCCCGACCTCATAGCAGCACTGCCCGATGGATGGCCCGATCGCGGCCCATATGTTTCGCGGACCGGCGCGAAATTCGGAAATCATTCGCTGGACCGCGAGAGCGACAATTGATTTGGCGGTGCTGCGCCAGCCGGCATGGACGATGCCGACGGCAGGCGTCGCCGGATCATAGAGGAAGACGGGCACGCAATCGGCAGTGAAGACGCCGATTGGTACGCCGGGCATGTCGGTGACAAGCGCATCGGTCTCGGGGATACCCCGATAATAATCGAGCGCTCCCCTCCCCCGCTCGGATTCGGTCACGAGAACAACGTTCTTCCCGTGCACCTGCTTTCCGGAGGTGAATGAATGCAGATCGAGTCCGAGCGCTTCGCACGCGGCTCTTCGCAGTTCATGGGCGTCATGCGCCGCGGGCTCGGCTTCGTGAGGATGAGGATTTTTCTTGACGGTCTGTCGTGTGGTGAAGCCAGCCGCGATCCTGTCGAATGGCGGCTCGGATGGAAAGGCAGGGACGATTGAGTCTGGATTATTTGTCATTGTTATTCACCGCGGAGGCGCAGAGAACACTGAGGAAAAGTTAATCGGGCATGGCATGCCATGCCCGTACATCGCGTCCATTCGGTTTCGATAATCCGTGTGAGGCTGTGTGATTCGTGTTCCAGGGATTTTTGGCGCGGCTCTGCGGCCTCTGCGTCTCTGCGTCTCTGCGGTAAAAATCAATTTCCATTATTCCCCGACGATCTTCACGACGACTTCCTTCTCGCGCCGGCCGTCGAACTCGGCGTAGTAAATGGTCTGATACGGCCCGAAATCGGGACGACCATCCGAAAGCGGGAAGATGATGTGATGGCCGGCGAGGTTGGCGCGCATGTGGCCGGCGGCGTTCTTCTTGCAATCGGTGCGGTCATGCGCGTATTCGCGGCCCTCGGGCACGAGTTCGGAAAGAACCTTCTCGAAATCGCCGGTCAGTGACCGGTCGCAATCGCTGATGTAGACGGCGGAACTGGTGTGGTGCGGAAACACGAGGACAATGCCGTTCTTGATGCCGCTGCGCACGCACGCCTCGGCCACCTGCTGGGTAATGTCGATGATTTCAGTGCGTTTTTCGGTGAAGATTTTTATTTCGGTGCGGAAGGTGGTCATGGGATTAATAGATTTCAAATAAATGTTAAACGTTTGGACATTGTGTGCGGGCGGCCACATGGGGCCGCCCCTACAACAGAATTTCGAACCTTTCGGGCACGGTTCCGCGAAGCGCGGGATGCCCCTACGCCCTTACGGATGATGATTGATTTTCCGCAAATACGGTGGTTGGAAATCCCCCTTAGGAGGCTGTCCCGTACTTGAGATTTGTCTTCTTCTGCCAGACCCTGGATTCCTGCTTTCGCAGGAATGACGGTCACTCTGACTTGTTGATACCGCTGTGTCGTCGGCACCAACGCCATTATAGGACAGTCTCTTAGTCCCCCTTTCAAAAGGGGGGAAATTCAAGAACGCGCATTGGATAGCGACGTTATCAGCGCATTACGGATCGTTAAAGAATGAACCGGCTCAGGTCCTGATCCTTCAAAATGTCTCTCAGGCGTTCGCGAACGTAGGAGGAATCAACGGTGACGGATGTGCCTGCATGGACGGGCGCATCGAACGATATCGTTTCGATCACGCGCTCCATAATCGTGTGGAGGCGGCGCGCGCCGATGTTTTCGGTTTGCTCATTCACCAGTTCGGCGCTTCTGGCGATCTCCTCGATGGCGTCGTCGGTGATGATGAGATCGATTTTTTCCGTCTTCATCAGCCCGACATACTGCTTCACCAGCGCGTTCAGCGGCTCCTTGAGAATCCGCACGAAATCCTGCGCGGTCAGGCTCGAAAGCTCGACGCGCAGCGGGAAGCGCCCCTGCAACTCGGGGATGAGATCCGAGGGCTTCGTCATGTGGAAAGCGCCCGCGGCTATGAACAGGATATGCTGGGTGTTGACGGGTCCGTACTTCGTTATGACGGTGCTGCCTTCGACGAGAGGCAACAGATCGCGCTGGACTCCTTCACGCGAGACATCTGGGCCGTAGCCCGCCTGCCCGCGGCTCGCGATCTTATCGATCTCATCGAGGAAGATGATGCCGGCGTCTTGCACTCGCTTCACCGCCGTCGCGACAACCTCGTCCATATCGATCAGCTTCTGCGCCTCTTCCTGGGTGAGAATCTTCTTGGCGTCCTTGATCTTGACCTTTTTTCTTTTCGTCTGCGAGGGCAGCAGTTTTCCGAGCATCCCTTTCAGGCCGACATCCATTTCCTCCAATCCGGAACCGGAGAAAATCTGGAGCGGGAACGAAACCGTATCCTGCACCTCGATCTCGACGTACCGCTCGTCCATGTCGCCCTTTCGCAGTTTCTCCATAAGACGATCGCGTGTTGTCGGCTGGGTCTTCTCGATGTCCGCCGGCCCGTGGCCGGCGTATGTCACCTCGCCCGCGGGTTGATATTTCGGCGGAAGGATAATATCCATCAGCCGTTCCTCGGCCATTTTTTCGGCTACCTGCTGGACTTCTTCCGTCCGTTGCGATTTCACCATGCTGACGGATATCTCGGTGAGCTCTCTGATCATCGATTCGACGTCGCGACCGACATAGCCGACTTCGGTGAACTTGGAGGCCTCGACCTTCAGGAAGGGGGCATCGGCAAGCTTCGCCAGGCGCCGCGCGATCTCGGTCTTGCCGACACCGGTAGGGCCGATCATGATAATGTTTTTCGGCGCCACCTCGTCGCGCAGTTCCTCGGGCAGGCGCTGGCGCCGCCAGCGATTGCGCATGGCGATGGCGACCATCCTTTTGGCGTCGTTCTGCCCGATGATGTATTTATCAAGTTCGCCGACAATCTGTTTCGGCGTAAGAGAATTATTGTTCATACCGCATCTAATTGTTTCACGACTATCTCGACACCGGCCTCCTTGAGCATTTCCGCGGAGAGCCGGTCGGGGTAATCGCCCGTTACCACGATCTTTTCGACCCCGGCATTGATGAGCATCTTTGCGCAGAGCACGCACGGCTGATTGGTGCAGTAGAGGATGGACCCTTTCAGGCTGATGCCGAACTGCGCCGCCTGCAGGATCGCGTTTTGCTCCGCGTGAATTCCCCGGCACAGTTCGTGCCGCTCACCCGAGGGAACCCCCTCGCGCTCGCGGATGCAGCCGACCTCCTCGCAATGTTTGAGGCCGCTCGGCGCGCCGTTGTAGCCGGTCGTCAAGATGCGCTTGTCCCGTACAAAGATTGCGCCGACCGCCCGGCGCAGGCAAGTCGAGCGACTTGACACCAGCTTCGCTATTTCCAGAAAGTATTCATCCCATCCCGGTCGAGTCACGTTCTTTTTTCCTTTGTTTCCGGAGGACATCAAGCGTCGTTAGAGGCCGTTGGGCATCGGGAACCGCTCGCACAGCTCGCGCACTTTCTCCCTGATCTGCGCAAGCCGCTTCACATCTTTCCGCGCGTTGAGGGCGTCATCGATGAACTGCGCGATGAGCACCATCTCCGCTTCGCCCATTCCGCGAGTGGTGACCGCAGGCGTGCCGGGCCGAATTCCACTGGTTACGGCCGGTCCGAGCTTGTCGTACGGAATCGTGTTCATGTTGACGGTGATCCCGGCCTGATCGAGAACTTCGGCGGCCTCCTTCCCGGTGATGGAGCGATTGGTCAGGTCGACCAGCATCAAATGAGTATCCGTTCCATCCGAAACCAGGCGGAACCCGCGCTCGCTTAACTCGCGCGCGAGGCGGCGCGCATTCAAGACGATCTGCCGCTGGTACTCGGCGAACTCGCCGGTCATCGCCTCTTTCAACGAAACCGCTTTGGCCGCGATCACGTGCATCAGCGGCCCGCCCTGAATGCCGGGGAAAACCATCTTGTCTATTTCGTGCGCGTATTTGCTCTTGCACAAGATCAAGCCGCCGCGCGGCCCGCGCAGAGTCTTGTGGGTGGTGACAGTCACGAAATCGGCATGTGGAAACGGACTGGGATGCACCCCGCCGGCGATCAATCCCGCGATGTGCGCGATATCGGCCATGAGATAGGCGCCGACCTCCCGGGCTATTTCACCGAAGGCGGCGAAATCAATGTTACGCGGATACGCGCTTGCGCCGACCACGATCATTTTCGGTTTGCACCTGAGCGCGTGCCGCCTGACAGCGTCGTAATCGAGCACTTCGGTTTTCGGGTCAACCCCATAGGATTCGATCTGAAAGAAGCGTCCCGAGAAACTTGCGGGAGCGCCATGGGTCAGATGCCCACCGTGCGATAGTCTCATGCCCATCAGCATGTCGCCCTGCCGGAGCATGCTGAAGTAGACGGCCATATTCGCCTGCGAGCCCGAATGCGGCTGGACGTTGGCGTGCTCGGCGCCGAACAGTTTTTTGGCGCGGTCGATCGCGAGCGCCTCCACCACATCCATATTCTCGCATCCGCGGTAGTACCGGTGAGCGGGATAACCCTCCGCGTATTTGTTGGTCATCACGCTCCCCTGCGCTTCGAGGACTGCGGAGCTTGCGTAGTTTTCCGACGGGATCAACTGGAGCTTTGTGCGCTGCCGCTCATATTCACATTCGATGGCCTTTGCGATTTCCGGATCGGTCTTGGCGAGTGCGCTAACTTTCTCGTAGACTACTCCCAATGCGGTTTCCTTTCTGTCGGTTGGACGCATAACTTCAACGCCCGGTGGTTCTCGTCCCATTCTCGATCTTCTGAATGCGCCTGAGGTGCCTTCCCCCCTCGAAGGGTGTTTTCAACCAAACATCAAGAACATCACGGGCCGCTGCGCCGTCGATCAGACGGGCGCCCATGACGAGGATATTCGCGTCATTATGAGAGCGCGACATCTCCGCCATGTAGGTATTCGTGCATAGGGCGGCTCGGATGCCGGGATATCTATTTGCCGCATAGCTCATCCCGAGGCCGGTCCCGCAAATGAGAATGCCGCGCTCGACCAGGTTGGCCAGGACCGCCTCGCACAGTTTCTGGGCGTAATCGGGGTAATCGCACGACTCGGGCTCATAGCAGCCGAAGTCCTCGACGGCGTGCCCCGCGCGCGCCAGATAATTCCGCAGGTCTTCTTTCAGCTCGAATCCGGCGTGGTCAGAGGCAATGGCCAATTTCATGATCCGTTTCCTTCCTGGAAGAAAATCTCCTTGTCGATGTCATTTGTCAGAGCCATGAGCTGATCGACCGAAATCACTCCTTCTCTTAATATTATCATTTTTCTTCCCGTTACCTCCACTATTGTGGAGGGCAAGCTCGAGGGACTGGGGCCGCCGTCCACCACGGCATCGACTTCCCCTTTGAACCACGATGTTGCTTCGCGCGCGGTGCGGGCAGGCTTTTTGCCTGCCGGATTCGCGCTCGTCGCTATCACGAGCCCGCCGACCGAGCCGGAAATCGTGCGCGCGATCCTGTTGGCCGGCACCCGGACGCATAGAGTCCCCCGCGCGTCCACGACGTCGGCCGGCAGCGTCCCAGAATCCTGGATTATGAGCGAGAGCGGGCCCGGCCAAAACCGTTCGGCGGCCGCAGCCGCAAGCGGGCTCAGAGTGATTCCCCATTCCGCCAGCCGCTCCGCCTTATCCATGATGAACGGAAACGGCTTGTTTGCCTCCCGTCCCTTCATGATTCGCACGCGGTGGTGGACTTCGTGATTGAAGGCGTCACCGCCCACCGCGTAGAAGGTATCAGTCGGATACGCGATGATTCCACCTTTTTTCAGGAGAGAACCGATCTCATGAAGCAGGTTGGGCTCGGGCGATTCAGGATTCAGTTCGAATATCTTCATTGCTTTCGGGCGCCGCGCGCGGAAAGCACGGCTTTTCGGGCACGGTCCCGCGAAGCGCGGGATGCCCCTACAGGGAAATATTTCAGCTTTGCCGATGATTCCGCGGTTTCGGCCACAGCAAACGGGTTTTCACGATCGAATTCCCATTGAAAGGGATTCTTTAAAATGTATTCCCGGATCTTGTCTAATGATTCATCGTTTCGGATGACATGTTCAAAATAATTGCGTTGCCAAATTTTCTGCGCACGGGATGCTGCACCCCTACCGCATTCGTTTATGCGTTTGGTTGCAGCCGATTTGAAAGAACGTATTATCGTGGAAAGAGCGCCGGAGACAGGTATAGCAAATTTTCCGGATGATTCGAGCACACGTGATTGTAGGGGCACGGCATGCCGTGCCCGCTCGGGTGAATCAATAATGAGAATGCCGTGAATATGATTAGGCATAACGATGAACGCATCCAGTTGCACGTTCGGGAAATGGTTCGGCAGCGCCTGCCAGCAGTCGCCGACGACGCGCCCAAATTCCGTCGCCTGCATTTGTCCATCTACGATCGTCCCGAAGAGGTCATTCTTCCCTTGAGTGCAGACTGTGACGAAATACGCGCCTGATTGCGTGTAATCGAATGCCTTTAGCCGTAGAGAGCGGCGTTTTGGAAGAGTAGCGTTCGGTTTATTGTCATTCATGGGCGTGTTGTATGGCTTTTTCGGACACGGTCCCGCGAAGCGCAGGATGCCCCTACAGGTTCATTTGTTTCGGCCTTTCGGGCATGGTCCCGCGAAGCGCGGAATGCCCCTACAGGATCATATATTCCTCAACTGCGCTTGCGAATGCGGGGAGCATCATCGGCGGCATATTTCGGGCTGCCGGTTATTCTCTCCAGAATTCGCCTCACTTTGCAGAAAGCTTCGGCTCGATGACTGACCTGATCCTTCACCGTATCCCCGAGTCGCGCGAACGTCGACTTGTAGCCGTTCGGAATGAAGATGGGGTCATATCCGAAACCGGATTTTCCACAGGGCCGCGTCGCAATTCTGCCCTCGCATTTGCCGGTCGCAATCCAGATTTTTCTGCCGTCGGTAATGGCGACAACGCAAACAAACCGGGCGGTTCTGCGGGCGGGCTTGATCCCCCGCAACAGGCGAAGCACTTTTGTGACGTTGTCAGCATCGGAAGCTTCCTCTCCGGCAAATCGGGCCGAGAGCGGGCCGGGCTGACCGTCGAGCGCATCAATTTGCAAGCCCGAGTCTTCCGCAAGGGTCAACAGGCCCGTCTGGCGGAAATATTCGGAAGCTTTCAAGCGGGCATTCGCCAGGAAGGATTTCTCCGTTTCGCGAACGGGAACAATCTCTTCGAACGTCCGGAGACTGATAATTTCGAGCGGCACGCCCTCAAGAAATTTCGAGATCTCCCTGACTTTCCCGGGATTGTTGGTTCCGAGCAGAAGCTTCATCAATCGCTGTCAATCAAGAGAGTTTTCCGTTGCCATGTCACGAGCTGCTGGATTCCTTCGCGGGCAAGATCAAGCAGCTCATCAAGAAGGAGCCTTTCAAACGGCCGCTCCGCGGTCCCCTGTATCTCGACCAATTGCCCGTCCTCCGTCATCACGATATTCAGGTCAACGTCTGCGCGCGAGTCCTCCTCATAACAAAGGTCGAGCACCGAATGGCCATTTACAATGCCGACGCTTGTCGCGGCCACGAATTGAATGATGGGCATGGAGGCGACTTCGTTCGAGACGATCAACTTGTTCAGCGCGTCATACAGCGCGATGAACGAGCCGGTGATCGCTGAAGTGCGCGTGCTTCCGTCGGCTTCTATCACATCGCAGTCGATCCTGATCGTGCGCGAGCCGAGACGGGAAAGGTCCGTTACCGAGCGCAGAGCGCGTCCGATCAGTCGCTGGATTTCGTACGAGCGCGCCGACGGCCCGCGCGAAGTGCGCGTAACGGTGGAGCGAGGCAGCATGGAGTATTCCGCCGTGATCCAGCCCTTGCCGGAGCCTTCCAGGAAGTCCGGCACCTTCGGTTCCACCGAAGCCGTGCAGAGGACGCGAGTCTTTCCGATCTCGATGAAGGCCGAGCCTTCGGCGTGCCCCGTAAATCCCCTCTGGATGCGGACGGGGCGCAGTTCGTTCCAGGCGCGCCCGTCGATTCGGAGTTCTCTGCGTTTATTTTTCAAGCGGCACTTCCTCTAATTCGCCGGGGGTCTCGATGAGGAAATCCTTTCCTTCGAGCGATTCCTCCTCGTTAGCCGGCGCGGCGGCGCTTTCCGGATTCGTGCCGGCATCCCTCCCCTGCTCTTCGATATTCATTTTCGCGACGCTGATATTCTGCTCGAGTGTCTTGAAGATATCATAGCCCTGGAGCAGCTCGATGGCTCTCTGCAACTGGATGTCAACGACCTTCTGCTCGCCCTGTTCCGTCTGCCGCTTGACTGAGCCCGGCACTTCCATCGTGGTCATCAATTGGGTCATTTGTTCCTTCGTCAATTTCACCTCGATGTCCGGCAGGATGCCGGTCCCATTGATCGAGCTGCCGCCGGGGGTGAGATATTTGGCAGTTGTCAAGCGGAGGGCGGATCCATCACTCAGCGGAATAATGCTCTGAACAGAACCCTTCCCAAAGGTTTTCTCGCCCATGATGACAGCTCGTCTGGTGTCCTTCAATGCGCCCGCAACGATTTCCGATGCGCTTGCGCTTCCTCCGTTAACCAGGACGACGATCGGGATGTCGGGTCCGATGGCGGCCTTCGATTTCGCCTTGAATTTCAGGTTCTGATCGGCATGGCGCGACTCGGTGTAGACCAGCAACTGGCCTTTCTCGAAGAACTCGTCGGCGACGTCGGCTGCGACGTTGAGGAGGCCGCCCGGATTATTGCGCAAATCGAGGACGAGCGAGCGCATCCCCTGCGCCTTGAGATCTTCCAACGACTTGTGCAGCTCGAGCGCGGTTTTCTCACTGAACTCGCGCAGGCGGATGCGGCCGATCTTTTCTTCGATCATCTCGTGCGTGACGCTGCGAATCTGGATATCGGCCCTGGTCAGCACGAACTCGAGCTCCTGCGGAAGCTCCTTTGGATCGTCGCTGAGACGGAGCACGGTGATCGCCACTTTCGAGCCTTTCGGTCCTCTCAGTTTTTTCACGGCCTCTTCGAGCACCAATCCCTGCGTGCTTTCACCCTCGATTTTAATGATCTTGTCGTTCGCCTGAACGCCCGCCTTGAATGCCGGCGTATCTTCAATGGGCGAGACGACAGTAAGAATCTTGTTTTCATCAAGGCTGATAACGATGCCGAGGCCGCCGAAATGGCCCTCGGTCTCCACTTTCAATTCCTTATAGGTGTCCGGAGGCATGAACTGGCTGTGCGGATCGAGGCCGTCCAGCATTCCTTTCATAGCTCCGTAGATCAATGTTTTGGTCGGCACCTGCTCGACATATTCATTCTGAACGATGCTGAGAGCGTCCGAGAAGATTTCCAAGTCGGTGTATGTCGATCCTGTTTGGGCCGCGACATATCCTGAGAGGCTGTTGCCGAACAGGAGCCCCAGCATGAGGACCGAGACCAAAAACAGAACGAACTGACTGCGGTTGCGTTGCATTTACGTCCTCCTTTGAAGCCAGACCAGCGGATCCACGGGCTGGCCGTTTTCCCGAATTTCGAAATAGAGGTATGGCCCTTTCAAAGAGCCGGTTTCGCCGACAAGACCTACTACAGTGCCGGCCCCAATGAATTCCCCTTTCTTCACAAAAATCTCCGAGCAATGCGCGTACACGCTGCTATAACCGTCGCCGTGATCGAGAATAATGAGCTTGCCGTATCCCCTGAACCAGTCGGAATAGACTACGGCTCCATCATGAATGACACTGATTTCCGCCCCGAGAGGCGATGAGATGTCAATTCCCATATGCCGCGTATACGTGTGCGAGTCCGGATTCTGAATTCGCCCAAATGGAGCAGCGACCTCCCCCGTAACAGGCCACGGAAGCAAGCCTTTCATCTGTTGAAACGGCACGGGAGCGGCGGCGGGGCCTCGTGCAGCCTTGCTTGACCTGATCAATTGCTCCAGATTTCGTGAAGAGGCCTCAAGGTCGTTGATCGCGGCCAGGTAGATTGTCTTTTGTTGGCGCACCTGGTTCAAAAGATCTTCGCGGTGCCTTTTTTTCTCGAGCAACTGCTGAACACGCAGCTTGTTTGTTTCAATATATAAAGTATCCAACTCCGATCGTTTGCGCAAATCGTCCTCCTGTTGGACGTATTGCCGGCGGATTTCTTCGGTTCGTTCGTGCGCTTCGGCTTCCTTCTGGGCCAGCAGGTCAATTATCTTGTTGCGGACGATGAGTTCCGAATGCGGAATATCGAAAAAAATCACTTCTGCGACGGACGGCATTTTCTGAACGCACAGTTCTCTGAGCCACCGCTCCAGTTCGCGGCGGGACTCGACCAGTTTCCTTTCATATTCTGAAAGCTGCTTTTGGCCGACGTGGATCGCCGCTTTATTGGCGGTTTTCTTTCCCACGGCTACTGAATGCTCTTTCTCCAGAAGATCGATTTCCTTTTCGATCTTCTCCAGCCCCCCTATAAGAGTCCGTTCTTGCTCGGTTATCTCGGTTACCACCGATTGGTTCTGTTGCAGTTCGAGGCTCAGCCGCTCCAGTTCTTTTTGATAGCGCGCGACTTCGCTGTCGAGTTCATTCGCGCGGAGCGGACTTTGGCACACGACCAGCAGGAGAAGCGCAATCGAAAATGCGGAGAGCGCCTTCCGGGAGATCAGCCAGTTCGCAAGCACCGCCAGAAAAGGTCCCGCGCTGAACGCGGCAATAATGAGGAAAACCGGAACCTGAAGCGGGCGATTCATTTCGTTCGAGATCAGAAAAAGAAGAAGAACGAGCAATATGATCCCGAACATCGCCCCGGTCAGCCCCTGCACAAAACTCTCGATACTGAAGATTTTTCGCACCAGGCTGCCGCTCGCGCCGAGCATCCGCAGAGTGCGTATCTCATCGGCTCGCGCCGCGGAAGCCAAGCGGGCGATGTTGATGATGACGACGCTGAATATGAACAGCCAGAACACATTCATTCCGATAGCGGCTATCGTCATCTCGCGCCGAAACTGGAAATAACGCTCGAGCAGCGTTTTCTCAAACTTTACTTCATCAACTCCCTCGAGGCGGCCCACCTGCTCCGCCAACTGCTGAATCTGCGAAATATCGCGACTGCCTCTGGCCAGGCGGATCACAACGGTCGGCGGCAAGAGTTCATCAAGCGAGATTCGCTCCAGATTTTTGGAATTCTCCGCCTGCTCGGAGAGGTGCCTTCTCAGCTCCTGCTCCGAAACGAGGCCGGCTTCTTTCACTTCTGGAAGCGCCCGAATTCGCTCGATTATTGATTGAGAAACCTCCGCCGGCACATCGCGTCGAAGGAACGCAACCAGCTCAACCTTGTCTTCCCACTCTTTGAGGAAGAAATTGACATTAGCGGCGGAAAGCGCGACGGCGCCGAGCGCAAACACGGCGATAGCGACGCTTCCAGCCACCGCAAAACCGAGGGTCTTGTCACGTCGAAAATTGCGGATGCCTTCTCGCACGGCAAAACTGAATTCGCGCATGTCTCACGTCAATTCCCGCACATATTGAAGGCCGGACGCTGTAACGCTAGGACGGGCTTCACCCGAATCGAGCATGATAGCGCGCTTGCCCGCCTGTCCGGCACACTCGATATGATGGGTCGCAATCACAATGGTCGAACCCCTCAGATGAGCTTTGCGAAACAGGGACGCCGCTTTCTCCGCCGACCGTCGATCGAGCCCCTCGTATGGCTCGTCGGCAAGAACGATCTTTGGGCGGCGCGCAAGCGCCCGGCAGATTTTCAACAACCGTCTCTCGTTCTCGGATATCCGGTCGCAATAAAAGTCCGCTTTGCCGAAGAGACCGATTTCCTTCAGATATTCGTTCGTCTCCCTTCGCGCCTCCGCCGCGCGCCAACCGGCAAGCTCGAGAGAGATATCGATATTTTCGGCTATTGTGCGACGCGAGAGGAGCCGATCCTCCTGAAAGATCACCCCGATGGTTCGCCTGTAATCAGTCAAGCCATTTCGCCAAATCTGGTTTACATCGGTCCCATCGATAAGGACACGCCCCTCGGCCGGCAGCTCCTGCAACGCCAGAACGCGCATCAGCGAAGATTTGCCGGCGCCGGCCTGTCCGCAAATGAAAATGAACTCGCCCTTCTCTATGTGAAGGTTCAGGCCGCTGATTATCGAGAAGCCTCCGCACCGCAAGCAGAGGTCCAGCGTGATGATCATGGCTGCTACCGTTTTTGCGAGACGATGCGGGACGCCGCCTCGGCTATCTTCCCCGCAGTAAGCCCATAAAATTCCATCAATTCGCCGGCTTCTCCCGACTGGCCAAACACATCGCGAACGCCGATCCGTACGACCGGCGCAGGCGCCGTTTCGCCCACCACCTCGGCAACCGCTCCGCCGAGCCCGCCGATTATGCTATGCTCTTCAGCCGTCACAATCCCCGCCGTCTCCTGTGCGGCCGCGACTATGGCTTCGCGGTCGATCGGCTTAATGCTGCTCATGTTGATTACCCGCGCCTCTATGCGCTCCTCCGAAAGGATATCGGCGGCTTTGAGAGCCGGTTGCACCATGGTGCCGGCGGCGACGATCGCCACATCCGACCCTTCCCGCAGCACCGATGCTTTCCCCAAAGTGAACCGGTAAGAGCTGTCATAGATGAAGGGAACCGCCGACCTTCCCAGACGTAGATACGCCGGCCCCGGCGTCTCTGCAAGCGCCGCCACAGCCTGCTCTGTTTCTGTCCCATCGGCTGGCACCACGATCTTCATGTTCGGAATCACGCGCATGATTGCAATATCTTCGATCGACTGATGAGAGGAGCCGTCGGGCCCGACTGCTATGCCGGCATGCGACGCGGCTATCTTCACGTTCAGGTTCGTGTAACATATGGAATTGCGTATCTGTTCCCAGGCGCGGCCGGTGGCGAAGATAGCGAACGTGCTGGCAAAGGCGATCTTCCCGGCGGCGGCCAATCCTGCCGCCGTCCCCATCATATCGGCCTCTGCGATGCCCATGTCGAAAAATCGGTCGGGAAACTTGTTTTTGAATTTAATCGTTTTGGTCGATTTGGCGAGATCGGCATCGAGAACAACGATGTTGGGATTCCGCTCTCCAAGCAGAACCAGTGCGCTGCCATATGCGTCGCGAGTGGCCACCTTCTCCTTCACCTTCAGCATGTTTTCTCTCCCACTATTCCAATTCCGCCAGAGCTCTCACGCATTCTTCCGCCGTGGGCGCGACCCCGTGAAAATCCACCTGGTTCTCCATGAAAGAGACGCCTTTACCCTTGGTCGTTTTCGCCACGATGATCGACGGTTTGCCCTTGGTCTCCTCCGCCATCTTCAGTGCCTGGAGTATCTGCCGCATGTCATGCCCATCTATGTCAATGGCGTTCCAGCCGAAACTTATCCATTTCTCGGAGATGGAACCAAGAGATTTTATCTCTTCCGTATGACCGTCGATCTGCAATCCGTTGTTATCAATAATTGCGCACAGATTGTCGAGCTTGTGATGAGACGCGGTCATGGCGGCTTCCCATACCTGCCCCTCCTGGATTTCTCCGTCGCCCATCAATACGTAAATGCGGTAGCTCTTGCGATCCAACCTGGCCGCCAATGCCATTCCGTTAGCGATGGAAAGCCCCTGTCCGAGCGAGCCGCTGGACATTTCCACCCCCGTCGTTTTCAGCATGTCGGGATGCCCCTGCAGAGGGTGATTCAGCTTCCGCAAGGCGTCAAGCCATGTCGCCGGAAAATAGCCGCTTCTGGCGAGCACCGAGTACCAGGCGGGCGCGCAGTGCCCCTTCGACAGCAGGAACCGGTCGCGATCGCTCCAATCGGGGCGCTTCGCATCATGACGCATCACGTGAAAGTAAAGCGCAGCAATCAGATCCGCACATGAGAGGCTGCCGCCGGGATGCCCGGAAGCTGCCTTCGTCAGCATCTGAATGATGTCCCTGCGAACGATTTTTGCCTGCGCCTCCAGATTTTTTATCAGCTCCTGGTCAATACGCATGTATTTCGGCTCCGCATTATCACAAGTGGCTGGTCGGACAACTCCTTAGTTTACCAGATCGACTAAAAAATGTAAATGATTTCAGCGGGTTAGAGGGTTTTTTGCGGTGATCACAACCTGACAAGACCGCACCTACACGAACAAATGCGACGCTGTCAGCTCAGCGGTCATCGCGATCCCTCATGAATCATGATGCAATAGCACCCAGCATCCCCGGAAATTGGGTTTGCGGAAATGCCCGGGCCGGACTATCGCCAAGACTGCCAATTTCCATGCTTGATAAATTGGAGTGGCTTTATCCTCTGGATTAGCAAGCTGGCATTTTGATGGGTAAGATGCAGGCTTCACGCGAGACGATTACCATATATAACTAGTTGTAAAAGAAAGGTTTAGTGGAGCTAGAAATTTATTTATTTGAGATGCTTGACAAGAGTGGAATAGTATGCTACAATCACGCTAGACTAACTGGACCAATTAAGTCCAGTTAAAAAGACGCAATAGACTCCCTAACCGTAAAGAAAGAGGGACGAAACAAAGGAGTGCAAATGCGTAAACAAAGAAAACCCAACCGACCCTCCGCAAAAGCCGTCCACAAGACTTCCCGAACCTCCAAGGCAGTAGCCAGAAAGTTAAAGACGAACGAAGCGCGAGTCACCGGTGCATCAGGCGCGCCCGCGGCTGCCGACAAAGAGGGACAGCATCCCGAGCTTTCGTTTGAGAAAGTGCTCCAATTGACAGACGGGGAAGATTACAAATTTGTAAAAACCGACAGTGAGGAATCGCCGGAGCATCTGGAGGAAATCGAGTCTCTTCATGAGCATGACGGAGTAGAGGAAGAGATTGTTGGCGAGCCAAGAGAGGTTCGAATTCCGCGAGAGCGGTCATCAGGCGAAGACCTGCTCCGCCTATACTTTCGCGATATTGGAAAGATCCCCCTTCTGTCCGATCAAGGGGTTATCGAAATAGCCAAACGGATCGAAAAAGCGCGCAAGAAAAGCGACAAGCCGGCGCTGAGAAAAGCCAAATCCGAGTTGGTGACGGCGAATCTGCGATTGGTGGTTAGTATAGCGAAGAAATTTTCGAATTGCGGGATGCCTCTTCTCGATCTTATTCAGGCCGGCAACATGGGCCTGATGAAAGCGGTAGAGGGCTTTGACTATAAGATGGGGTTTAAATTCAGCACGTACGCGTCCAAATGGATTCAGGCATCCATCACACGGACGATTTCCAATCAGGTGCGTACAGTCCGAATTCCGGTAAACGTGATTCCCGCACTGAAGCGGGTGGACCGGACGAGCCGGAAACTGACGAGAGAACTGGGCAGACGGCCGACGATCGCGGAGATCTCGAAAGGCTCCGGGGTGGAAAGCGACAAGATCCGGTCGATGGCGGAGATTCCGCAGCGCTCGATTTCTCTTGATTTTCCAGTAGATGGAGATAATGGAGATTGCACCCTTGGCGAAATTCTCGGCGACACGCACAGCCCGTCGACTTCCGACGTGGTCGACAAGCACTTTTTCCGCGAGCATCTTGAAGGCGTAATGAAGGATGCCCTTGATGCGCGCGAGCAGGAAGTACTCAAACTAAGGTACGGCCTCGAGGACGGTACCGAGCACACGCAATCCGAGATAGCCGAGTACTTGAAATTATCACGCCAGCGCGTATCCCAGATCGAGAACAAGGCGCTTTTGCGGTTGCGCCACCATGCTCGCAGCCATTCTTTGAGGAGTTTTCTCAATTAGCAACAGGGCAACAGGGACTTTTCGTGCCCGGTAATTAGGATATGGCGGCTGCACCCGGGTGTGCAGCCGCTTTTTTCCCGCGCCCCTCAAAAACCTTCCGACTCCGCTCCCGCCCGCGATTTGCAAAAACAGGAGTATCTTGTTATAATACGCGTACTTAGGAAAGCAGATGGCGTTAACCTTCAGCCTATCGATAAAGGTAAAGCGAGATGAAAGGAAACGAACTTCGAGAGAGTTTTCTCGATTTTTTCCGCGTAAGAGGGCACACGATAAAGCCGAGTTGGCCGCTGGTGCCGCCCGACGACCCGACGCTCCTGTTTACGAGCGCCGGAATGGTTCAGTTCAAGAAAGAGTTTCTGGGCGAAATTCCACTCAAATTCACCCGTGCCGCAACCTGCCAGAAATGTTTTAGAACATCCGATATTGATAATGTCGGGAAAACCACCCGGCATCACACATTTTTTGAGATGCTTGGCAACTTCTCCTTCGGCGATTATTTCAAAGAGGAGTCAATCGCCTGGGGCTGGGAATATGTGACAAAGGAGCTTGGCATACGCAAGGAGCGGCTCTGGGTGAGCGTTTTTCGGGATGACGATGAGGCGATCGACATCTGGAAAAAATTTGTGCCGGCCGGGCGAATTTTGCGGATGGACGAAAAGGATAATTTCTGGGCGATGGGCCCGACCGGGCCATGCGGCCCCTGCTCTGAGATCTATTACGATTATGGCGAAGGCATCGGCTGCGGCAGGCCAGATTGCCGCCCCGGATGCGACTGCGACCGATACGTGGAGATCTGGAACCACGTCTTCACTCAGTTCGACCGCCAGCCCGACGGTGCGCTTCAGCCGCTTCCGAAAAGGAATATTGACACGGGGATGGGACTTGAGCGGATAGCGGCAGTGATGCAGGATACCCGATCGAACTTCGGGACGGACCTGTTTCTGCCGATAATCGAATATGCGGCATCTCTTACCGGCGTCGATCCGGCCGACGCGGTCGAGCAGTATCGGGTGATGGCCGATCACGTGCGGGCTCTCACCTTCCTCATCAGTGACGGAGTGCTTCCTTCGAATGAAGGAAGAGGATATGTTGAACGAAGGATTCTCAGGCGGGCGGTCCAGCGCGGACGCGATCTCGGGATGCAGGAACCTTTTCTGTACCGTCTGGTCGGTTCCGTCGTTGACATTTATAAACCGGCGTATCCCGAACTCGAGGGCAAGCGCGAACATGTTAGCCGCTTGATCAAGACAGAGGAGGAGCGGTTCCTCGAAACGCTCACGCAAGGACTCGGCCTGCTCCGAGATATCATGAATGATCTCAGCCAAGCCGGGAAAAAGGAGATCAATGGCGCTCAGCTCTTCAGGCTCTATGACACCTATGGGTTTCCGGTCGAGCTGACGCAGGAGATAGCCGCCGCCGAAGGTTTTACACTTGATCAGGCAGGCTTCGAATCGGAGATGAGCAAGCAGCGAGAGCGAGCGCGTGCGGCTTTTACCGGTTATGAGGCTGCTGGAGAACTGCAGATATACACCGACCTGTCGCAGAAAGTTCCGCCGGCCGAGTTCGTTGGCTATTCAGAACTTCAAGCTGATGCGAAGATCATGGCGCTTCTTGTGAACGGCTCACCGGCAGAGTCCGCCGAGGCGGAGACGGACGTCGAAGTGATTCTCGATGTCACCCCATTTTATTCTGAGGCAGGCGGCCAGATAGGAGACACCGGGCGGTTGATTAGCCCCGGCGTTGAAGCCGAAGTAGTGAACACGAAGGAGCCGGTGCAGGGGCTGAGGGTTCACAAGGTGAAGCTGAAGAAGGGCGGGCTTCGAATCGGCCTGCAGGTTGTGGCTCAGGTTGACGAGAGCCTGCGGCGCGACACCGCGGCCCACCATTCAGCGACGCATCTGTTGCAGAGCGCCCTCAGAGAAGTGCTGGGAGAACACGTGTATCAAGCGGGCTCTCTGGTTGCGCCGGATCATTTTCGTTTCGATTACGCGCATTATACCGCTCCCGACAGGAGGCAGCTTCGTCGGGTCGAGATGCTGCTCAACCAGCGCATTCGCGAAAACCTTCCGGTGCAGGCTGTTGTCATGCCGTTCGAGGAAGCAAAGCGTCAGGGGGCAATCGCGCTGTTCGGGGAGAAGTATGGCGACCAGGTGCGCATGGTGAAAATGGGCGACGTCAGCAGAGAACTCTGCGGAGGGACCCATGTGCATTCCACGGGCGAGATTGGACTGTGTCTGCTGATCTCGGAGTCATCGATAGCCGCCGGAATGCGTCGAATCGAAGCGGTCTGTGCGAGCGCCGCATATCGAAGGGTACGGGAAGGCGAGGATATTTTGCAGGAAGCGGCGGGCTATGCGAACGCGCCGCGCGAAAACCTTCCGGACCGTATTCGCCAGTTGCTTGAAGAAAAGAAGAAACAGGAAAAGGAACTAGCGCGCTTAAAACGAGCGGTGGTTGCCGACAAGGTGGACGATCTGCTTGCGAGAGCGGTCGAAGTCGACGGTGTGAAGGTGCTGGCTGTTCGTCTGGACGATCAGGAAACGACCCAAATGCGAAACACCGCCGATTCGCTCAAGGCAAAATTAAAATCCGGCGTCGTTGTCATCGGCGGGGTGTCCGAGGGCAAAGTAATCTTGATCGCGACGGTTACGAAGGATCTTAGCCACAAAGTGCATGCCGGCAACCTGATCAAGGACGTGGCCCGAATAGTAGGAGGCGGCGGCGGCGGACGTCCGGACATGGCTCAAGCCGGCGGCAAAGATGCATCCAAGATCGCCGAGGCGCTCGATGAAGTGCCACGAGCAGTAGACCGCATGGTCAAGGGCGCCTGAGACGGCATGAAAATTGATAGTTACAAGAGGATTATCGGGCTTGATGTCGGCGACAGGCGGATAGGCGTCGCGGTAAGCGACGAATTGAGGATAACGGCGCAAGCCGTGTGCACAATAGAACGGTCGACTCCTGCAAATGATTTCGCGGCGGTCAAGAAACTGGCGGAGGAGTACGATGCCGCTGCCGTCGTCGCCGGCCTGCCGAAGAAGCTTGACGGAACAAGCAGTCCCCAGACCGAGAAGGTGCAACAGTTTCTTGACGGCCTGAGGAAGCACGTGGAAATCCCGGTCCTGACCTGGGACGAACGCTTTACCACCACATCTGCGGAAGCTTCATTAATCGAGGCCGACGTCGGTCGCAAAGCGAGGAAGAAGATAATTGATGCGGTTGCCGCTCAAATCATGTTACAACACTATCTGGACTGCACCCGGTCTCCTTGACTCTGAACGATGGAAGGAAAAATGTTCAATCAATGGTACACGAACGACTCCATTCCGATTCGCCCGCCGAAGAAAACGAAATAGAACGGACACCCTCCGAAAATAAAAGCCGAACCCGGCAAAAAGTTGTCTCGATTCTCTTCTTTGCATTCTTCATTCTCCTATGGCTGCTTTTGTATTTTGTGAATAGAACGATGGCTTGGCCGCAGAGAGTGGAAGCCGGCCATCCCAGGTATGTTGTTGTAGAAGTTCCGCCAGGCTCTCCGGTCGCTGAAATCGCGGAGCGTCTCTCTACTCATCAGCTCATTTCGAGCGAGCTGATCTTTACAATGGCGGCCGCAGTTCGGGGAACGACCCACCGATTGAAATCGGGCGAATACCGCTTTGACCGAACCATGTCTCTCCTGGAGATTCTGACGTGGCTGGAGCAAGGCCGCGTGATGCTTCACAAGTTTACGGTTCCTGAGGGATCAACAGTCGAACAGATTGCGATGCTACTGTCGAATAAAAGGCTCGCGGACCCGCAGGAGGTTTTGTCTCTGGCCAACGATGCAGCATTCTGCCAGGAGTTGGGGCTGGACAGTCCCTCGCTTGAGGGTTTTCTCTTTCCGGAAACATATAAAATAGCCAAAGGATTATCCGCTGAATCTGTTCTTCGAATCATGGTGGACCGGTTCTGGCACGTCTGGATTGCAGAGACGAACAAGCGTCCCGACGCCGATGAGCTCAATCTTCGAGATATCGTTTCCATCGCTTCGATCATCGAAAAAGAAGCGATCTATGACGACGAGGAGCTTCTCATAGCGAGCGTCATCTATAACCGTCTCAAGAAGAAGATGCCGCTGCAATGCGACGTGACCATTCGATATCCGCTGGACAATTATGGAGTCAATCTTACCTATGCCGATTTGGAACTGGACTCTCCGTACAACTCGTATCGTAATCGGGGGCTCCCGCCTACGCCCATCTGCAATCCGGGCCGGTCGGCGATCAGGGCGGCATTATCTCCGCCCAAAACCGATTATCTGTACTTCGTGTCCATGAACAACAAGCGTCACAAATTCTCGACGAACTTGAAAGATCATAATGACGCTGTCCGCAAGTACCAGGTTTTGAATGAAGTCGGTGAATCGGAAAGCTGAACTGGTTGCGCCCGCGGGCAACTTGCAGAAGCTGAAAGTGGCGGTTGAATATGGCGCCGACGCGGTGTATCTCGGCGGGCGCCGATTCAGTCTTCGGGCGCGGTCGGAAAATTTCACGCCCTCCGAAATGACGGAAGGTCTATCTTACGCCCGCGCGCGTAATGTGCGAGTTTATGTCCTCCTCAATGTTTTTCCTCACAACAGGCACCTTGACGAGATGCGTGCGTTCCTTGAATATCTGGGCGATCTCCGACCGGACGCCTTCGTCGTTTCGGATATCGGCGCTTTCGAAGTGGCCCGCGAAATCGCTCCGCTGGTCCCGGTCCACATCAGCACGCAAGCAAACGTCACCAATTGGAGAACCGCCCGCTTCTGGCAAGAGATGGGCGCATCGCGGCTGATCCTGGCGCGCGAATTAAGCCTGCAGGAAATAGAAGAAATCGCAGCGCGCGTCGAAGTCGACCTCGAGATATTCGTGCATGGCGCAATGTGCATGGCATACTCCGGAAGATGCTTCCTGAGCAGGCACCTGACGGGGCGAGACGCTAATCTGGGAGATTGCTCGCAGTCGTGCCGCTGGAAATATCGCGTGGTGGAAGAAACGCGTCCGGCGGAAACTTTCGAAGTCGAGGAGCATCCGGAGGGAACTTTCATATTCAGCTCGCGCGATCTCTGTATGATCGAGCATTTGCCCGCCGTCCTCCAATCCGGAGTTTACGGGTTGAAGATCGAGGGGCGGATGAAGAGCGTTTATTATCTCGGAATCACGACACGGACGTACCGCATGGCGCTTGACAGGTATCACGCGTCGCCGGCCGATTATGCGCCGGACCCGGAGCTGGTTGAGGAACTGCGGCAAACCGGCAATCGGGAATTCACCACGGGATTCTATCTGGGCGAGATGCAGGATGGGAGGGCTCCCGCAGGCGGCGCCGAGCGCAAATCCGTCCGCTCATTCGTCGGCCTGGTGACGGGTTCGGATGACGGACGCGCAACAGTGGAAGTACGCGGCCAGATCAGGCGAGGCGACACGCTTGAGGCAATCCAGCCGAAAGCTGATAGCGTTCGCTGGGTGGTTGACTCCATGTTCGGCGAAAACGGACAGCCTGTTGAGATCGCGCAGCCGAACTCCGTAATTCACCTGCCGATTCACCTCCAGACTTTCTCGCTCCTGAGGAAATAGATGTTTCGGGCACGGCGTGCCGTGCCCCTACAATCTTGAAAATCCTGTTATTCCGTGTTCTTTATCCGGGCGGCCACATGGTGCGGCCTGATTGCCTTACAACAGACCCCGCCCCTTCTTCGCATTTACGAACGGCGCGGGGCGTGGTATGCCGAGAAGCCGCACTGTTGCTCAGACTTTCTCGAGAGCTTCTTTCAGGTCGCGGATGATATCGTCGGGGTCCTCGAGGCCGACCGACATGCGGATGCCGCTGCGCTTGATGCCCGCCTCCTCTTTCTCCTCTTCCGACATGAACAGGTGCGTCATGTTGTAGGGATTTTCCAGGAGAGTAGCGGTATTTCCGAGGCTCACGGCCACAGAAAGGCAGTAACAGTTGTCGCCGGCATGGGCAGTGAAGCGCTCCATCGCGCGATCGTCGTCGGTATCGATCTCGAAGTACAGCATGGAGCCGGGAGCGAAGCTGCCTTTGAAGTCGCGCATCTGTTTTTTTGCGATCTGATGATGCGGATGCGAAGGCAGCCCGGGGAAATTCACCTTCTTGATTTTGCGGTGATCCCCGAGAAAAGTGGCGATCTGCGAGGCGCTTTCCTGCATCGCTTTCATTCTGACCGGCAGTGTCGGGATTCCGAAGGTGAGAACGTTCCACGCCGCTTTCGGAGAAAGAACGCCGCCCGTTTCCTCGCGAAACATGATGAGCGGAGCCCGAATCTCGTTTTTGCCGACGATGGCGCCGCCCAGATCGATGCCGAAGCCGCCCATCGCTTTTGTGAGACTGAGGACGACCACGTCCACGCCCAGTTCGATGGGCCGCTGGCAGAAGGGTGTGGCGAAGGTGTTATCGACGATGATCCGCACCTGGCCCTGTTGTCCCATTTTCTTTTCCGCGGCGTCGACAATGGCGCGTACCCTCGCAATGTCGACCAGTTCGATCAGCGGGTTGACGGGCGTCTCGAAGTAGACGACGCGCGTATTCTCGCTGATGGCTTCTGTGAGGGCCTGCTCGTCGGTGAAATCGAGACCTTTGATTTTCATTCCGAAGCGAGGAAGCCATTTCGTGATGAGGCCGTGGGTATTCCCGTAGAGTATGTGGTGGTAGAGGATTTCATCGCCGGGTCCGAGAGAAGTTAAAAGAGCGGCGGTGATGGCGGCCATGCCGCTCCCGAAAACCAATGTGGTTTCTCCGCCCTCGGCAAGTGTGATCTTGTTTTCGAGCAGCATGTTGGTCGGGTCATCGAAGCGCGAATAGATGTAAAACGGCAGGCGGCTCCAATCCTCCAGCCCCATCAGGAATTCCATTGGAGATTTCCCGCCGAAAACCTTCGAGTTAAGGTCGTACGTCACCGTTGATGAAATCGGCGGGATCATGGCGTGGCTGTAATCGACACCGGTTTGTTTCCAGTCGCCGTGTACGATGCGCGACTGTTTTGAATATTGTTCGCCTCGTTCTGTTTTTTCAGACATGATGGACCGTCCTTCTGGTTTGAAATCCCCCCTTAGTCCCCCTTTTCCAAAGGGGGAAAGGTAAGAACAGAATGCCGAATGTCGATGATATCGGGTTTTTATGCGGGCGGCCACATGGGGCCGCGCCTACAACGTTTCGAACCTTTCAAGCGCGCCGTGCCGTGACCTCGTTGGACAAGAATCCTTCAAATGGGCACGGCGCGCCGTGCCCCTGCAGAGACAACCTGCGCACGTGAATCATCTGTGAAGCTGTGCCCGTATCTGTTGGGCGGCCTTTCAAACGGGCACGGCATGCCGTGACCCTGCAGAGACGACCTGCGCACGTGAATCATCTATGAAGCTGTGCCCGTATCTGTTGGGCGGCCCTTCAAACGGGCACGGCATGCCGTGCCCCTACATCCAAAAAAACCGTGCGCGATGAACCGGTGTTTGCAGCCATGCCCCTGCGTATTGGACAAAAAAACTCGAAGGGCCACCGCACGCCGTCACGTACAGATATGGCGAGGGCCGTTTAGATCGGCAGGTTGGTTGGTGCTTCCGCCAACCCTTCATATTTATAGAACTCTTCGATCGGCCTTGCCGCAACCTCATCGATGAACCGCTGCATATCGGCCTCGAGAGCCGGTTTCAATTTGTTCGATTTATGGCGGTCAACCAATTGCTCGACCTTCTGGGCGCAATTGTCGAGCACCGTTTTTGATCCCGCGGTTTGCCAGGCATCGCGGCTGGTATGGTCGACCAGGTCTGAGAGGAATATTTCCGAGCGGAAATTCTCGGCGGTATGCATCTGGTCCATGTAGTTCTCACTCCAGCCAAGATTGCAGATCAAATCGATCGCCAGAGTATCGGGATTCACCTCAATTCCGCGCCCGACGCGCGCGAGCATTCCGGCGAGTTCGTTGTCGAGCACCATCAGTTCGTGCGAGCCGGTGACCGTGCGTTCGAGTGTGCCGGCGCAGGTGATATAGTTGATCCCGGCCAGATAGGCTGCCGCGAGGTTCATCATCCGTTCGAAGCCGCACTGGATATCGAGAAGCTTGGAGTCGGTTGTTCCGCCGACGCCGCGCGAGGGAATATTGTAGAACCGGGCGAGTTGCGCGCCGGCCGCCGTGACAAGTCCTGTTTCGAACGAGCCGAGCGCAACGTTACCGGTTCTCATATCGGCCACGGTCGAAACCGTGCCCCAGAGCACCGGCGCTCCCGGCTTGATGATCTGAGCCAGCGTGATATGAGCGAGCACCTCGGCATTGTGCTGGACGAGCAGGCCGGCGAGCGTGACGGGGGCGGTCGTTCCGCCCATTGCCTCCGGCGCCATGATGACCGGCTGATTGTGTTCGACGTAGACCTTCATCCCGTGGCCTTGAGCGGTATCGATTTTCAGCGGACTCACGATACTGCATATGCCCATCATGCGCGGCCTTGCCATGAATTCATCCATGCCACCGACAACCATTGCCGCCATATCCATCATGTCCTTGCAGGCGAGGTATCCGAGCGTGCCGCACCCGAAGGGTTTTCGGCATTCGCGCGCCCACAACCGGATCGCTTCGACGTGGATCGTGGTCATCGGGATATCGTTTGGCCACAGGTCCATCTGGTCATTGGTGAGGTGTTCGAGATCGTCGATCAGGATGAGGTGCCTGCGGAGGTCTTCCAGCGTGGTGGGCGTGAAATTTCCGGCCTTGTCCAACATATTCGTCGGCGTGCCGAGTCCGCAAAAGAGCGAAGACCGGGTGCTGATTTTCGCGCGGAACCTCGGGTTGAATCCGTACAAGACGAAAGCCCTGGGCGCTTGCTCGACAGCCCACAGCACGAGTTCCTGCGGTATCCGGACAACCTGCTCCGCATCATTTACGTCCGCGCCCTTCTGTCGAAACAGATCACGCAGGTCCTGCGCCTCCACTTTCACGCCCTTTCTCATGAGCACCATGAGCGAGCCCTCATGAATCTGCACTATCTCTTTTTTGCTCAGCACCTGCAGCCTGGACGTTCTCATTGTCAATCAGCCCCTTTCTCAAAGATGCCGCTTAATCGGAAAGATTGTAAAGTCGAGCCGCTGCATGGCCGAGGATGATGTCGATTTCTTCGCCGTCGAAACGGATTCCTGCCGGCGATCGGTATTCCTTGTGCGCAAGCACCCAATCTCGCGGCGAGAGCATCACGTCAAGCATCAAGCCATCGGTTCCGAACAGAATGCGCCATGGCCCGAGTGTGTCGAGGGCGAACCGGAGCGGCTGATAGAAATAATCGAATCCGTTCAGATATTCCATCTGCCATCCCGCGAAATCAACGTATACGTTCGGTTTGACGGAGGCAAGATCGATTGCCTCTTGCCACCAGCCATGGCCGGTATGCGCGATGATGATTTTGAGGTCGGGGAACTCGGCGGCCACGGTATCGATGTATTTCGGCTGCGAGAATTTTATTCGCAGGGGAGCCGGCTCGTTGCCGGAGTGTATGAGGACGGGAATGTCATACTCGAGGGCTTTGCGGTACAGCGGCGCACATATGGGGTCATCGGGATAGAACCCGGCAGTGGGATGTAGTTTCAAGCCGATTGCGCCTTCTTCCACTCCTTTTTGCATGATATCCAGCGCATTCGGCCGGCGAGGGTCGACGCCGACGTGCGAAAGCAATCTTCCCGCGTGCCGCTTGACCGCTGCGGCATAGAGGGCGTTCTTTTCCTCGATGCTCATCCCGCTGGAGGGGGGGCACCCCAGCCAGAAATCGAGCGGCAGCAGGATTGCCTTGTCGATACCGGCTTCATCCATTTTCTGGACCAGTTTTTCGCCGGTTTTATCGCTTAACAACTCGATGTTGGCGTCGTACGCTTCTTCCATGTTAACGTCAAATTGACCGCTCTTTTTGTTGAAGAAAGCCGTTCCGGCGCGGGCCGCCCCGATAAAGAAAGATTCCGGATCGGAGCCTTCAAAAAACAAATGCACATGACTATCGACGATCATTATTCCTTCCTCCTATAAGAGTGCTTTGGGGTGATTGGGAAATTATACAGGACGAAGAGCGGTTTTGGGAAATTTATTTTGCCGGCGCCGATGTCTTCTCCGTGGTGGTGAGAAATCATTCCTTTGTGATACACTGACGGCCGCGGGTTTCGTAAGGGGCGACTGCAGGAGACGAGACAGGGAATGAGAAAGTTTCGGGTTGTTTTGACGGCGTTCTTGATTCTCTTTTTGAGCGGCTTGTTCTTTCCAGTCGCGGCGCTTGATGTCTCTGGGAAGGTATTCGAGGATGCAAACGGCAATCACGCCTATGATCCTGGAGAAAGTCCTCTGCAAAATGCGGTCGTTTCCGACGGAGATGTGGTGACGATAACCGGCGCGGCCGGAACATATTCACTCAAGACGAAGGCGGGAAGAATCGTTTTTATTTCCGTTCCGGGAACCCATCACGCGGCCGGAAATAAGTTCTACAGGAGAGTTGACGACTTGTCGGGTACGGCTGGAATTGACTTTCCGCTTGTGAAGAATCGACTGAATGCTGAAAAGAGATTCACCTTCGTTTTCGCAAGCGACACACATGTCGGTTTCATTCGTGACGCCGACAAGGGGACGGCCAAGGCGTTTGCCTCGATCATGGAACGCCATCCGGCTTTTGTGATCCATGGCGGCGACATTATCCTGGACGCGCTGAGAACCGACCAGGGGCTCGCGCAGAAACAGTACGAATTATATTTGAATGAACTTGCGCCGTTGATCCATGCGCCCTTCTACCACACGATAGGAAACCACGACGTCTTTGGGTGGATCTCGATGCCGAATCCACGCCCGGTTCCGCCGCTCTATGGCAAGAAGATGTATGAGGCATATTTTGGTCCCCGGTACTATTCATTCAATTACGATCACTGCCATTTTGTTGTGCTGGACAGCGTGGCTCGCGGGAAGCTGTTAAATGGCGAGATCAGCTATTTCGGGTTCGTCGACCACGCTCAACTAAACTGGCTGCGGAAGGACCTGAAACATATTGATCGATCGCAGCCGGTGGTCATTGTGACGCACATACCGACGGTGAACGCGCTCGCGAGCGTTTACGGGTTAAAACGCGAACTGGCCGTCACGCCTGCAGGCGATACCGTCCCGAAGCATCAAATCATGAATTTTGCGGAACTGTTTGGGGAAATTCTGAGAGGCTACAACTTCAAGCTTGCGCTTGCCGGTCATTACCACACATATGAAATGATCCACTGGAAGACCAACCTGTACGACGCGCTGTTCGTGGTCGGCGGCTCGGTGTGCGGGGAGTGGTGGAAAGGCGATCACGCCATCGGCTACGAGAGCTGGCCCGAAGGCTACACGCTCATCGAGGTCGATGGCGAGCGCTTTATGCCTTCCCATATTTCTTACGGGTGGAAAGGGGAAAACGAAAGATAAATTATATTTGGTCTTAGTCTTTCCCCAACTTCAGCTTGGCGTATTGGACATGCTGAAGAGAAGAATCCAGGGAGTCCACCATTTCCTGATAAATGAACCTGGCCTGTGCTTGATCGCCGACTTTCTCATAACAAGTGGCGATTTCCACGTAAGCCTGGGCGACCTTGTCGTGGTCCGAGAAGTTATCGACCAGATTGCGGTAGCACTCGATCGCGGAATAATAGTCGCTTAGCTGGTACTGGTGGAGATTACCCATTGCCATCATTCTGTCGGGGGTATCCTCGGCCCCCCAATGCAGCTTGATGGCCTCCTCATGCTCGGCGATGGCTTTACGGGCTTTTTCCCTGCGTTCCGCCGCCAGTTTCTCCTCGATGGTTTCGGTTGGTCGAACAATGTTTTTTTCGGTGAGTTGCGCCGAATTCTGAGGAAGAGGCGCCGGTGATTGCGAAGAAGGTTGTTCCCGTGTCAGGCCTCTCGCGAGCCCCCCGATTATCAGAGCAAGAGCAATGCAGATACCGATCATTAATTGCTTCTTGTTCTCGATCAAGATGTTTTGCATCACATTCTCCTAGATAAAATCCGCTTGCCAGCTTTTTTCCTCAAACTCGGTGATTACCCAGATTGGCTCGCTTCCGATGAGACCCCGCGGAAGGTGATTCATCAGATCGGGAACCTGGTAGATTTTGGGAACGTTGGTGCCCATGTCGAAGTACTGGCAGACAAACGTGCCCGCTATCTGGTTCTGTTTCGTGGAAACCACCTGATTCGCTCCAAAGAAAGCTCCGGCCATGAACAAGTTGGAATCGCCCGGGCCGGTCGCCAGCAGCACGTCGTGCTTCGCCACAAGGCCAAGCACGTCGACTGTGGGGAAGGTGGTTGCCGGCAGGACGTGTCCATGGACTGAGACGTCGCCTTGATCACCGGATGCATTGCCGGCTGCATAAATTGTACCGCTGCCGGAATAACTGATGCTCGTTTGCTTCGTTCCCATGGTAATATCGCCATCGATCATGACCATGCCGCTGATCGTGAGGCCCGCCACTCCGGCCGCCGCCGTCGGGTTGTAGCTTATGGAATTGACCTGACCGTAGGATGTGGTCTGCGTAATGGTGAAGGAGCTGCCGTTTGTTATATAGGCGATTCCCGCGGCCGCTTGCATTTCAGGCGTGGGATAATTTGTCTGGATGTAGGTATCCACGGTGGTAGCCGCTGAAGTCGAAGCATCCAGAGTGATCGTCGGCAGATGCAGCGAATTCTGGGAGAAGAAATCGGTATAGCTGGCGTATTGTACATCCGTGACGGAGTCGTAATAGGGGTCGTTGATGTCGGGCATGGATACGGCGTCACCCACATCATATAAAGCCTCGGTACCGTTATCAGACTGCACGCGCGACGGGTCCGGCACGCCGTCGACGACCGAGGTTCCCGTCCATCTGGTATCCGTATGGTTGGTCTCGATATAGATTCCATCCATCGTTTCTTTCCAGGCGTTGGTGGAATCGTCTATTTCTCCGATTTCCGAATTTCCCGAGACGCCGACAGCGCCATTTTTCACCCTCAATTTTGCATCGAGACTGGATAGACCATCGTCATTTATCGGCATCGGCGGAATCTTGGCCAGCAACTCAGGCGGTATGCCTTCATAGTTGTTGTGGATAAGAGCTGTTCCATTCAGATCGAGAGCTTCGATTGCGGCGCTTCCCTCGCCGACGCCGTCGCCAAGCAGGTGTACCGAGCCGTGGATGGCGCAGTTGCCGTTGATCACGCCCCCCACATTGCCGGAACCGCCGAAAATGGCGTTATTCCAAACGCAGACATTTTCCTTTACGACCTCAGCAAGAACCGTCACTTGTCGTGGACGATCCGTCCCGGAATCGCCGGTCCCAACGACCTGAATGATCTGTGAGGGAGCTGATGCCAGCTCCGTGACGGTGAATCCATATGTTCCGCCCGTCAGTGTTTGGCCGGAAACGGTACCCGGCTGGGTTTCGCCGGGCTGGGTGTCATTGGCGAAATTGAGACTGCCGTCCGGCGCTATGCCGGCGTCCAATATGGCACGAAATGCCGCCTCCTTCGCGCTTTCGGCAAAGAACAGGGCCTGCTTTTCCTCATACGTTCTGTTGGCAAGCTGGATATCGCTGGAAGTCTGGCTGATAACCGTCCCTCCCAACAGCGCCGCAACGACGAGGACCACAGTGACCGCCACGATGGCAATGCCTTTATTGTCCTGGATAATACTAAACAAGCGCATACGATTCGCCTCCTTACCTGACTTCATGTGTTTCGCGGATCGGCTTGCGCCTGAAACCGCGAAGTCGCCGTGCGCCCATATCGGTCTACGACCTGGCAGGTTAGAAAGATGTTCAATGGAAAAGGCGGAGCGGGAGCAACGTTCAGTGCGAGGTCAAATGCAGCAACTCTGTTCATCAGAATTTTTGGCGGAACTGTGGGCGCAGTTCCCGCGACTGCGCCGGTGGTCATATTCACCGCAATCTGAGTTCCGGCGCTGTCGACGATGAGGATATCCGTACCGCTATAGGGATCAGGCAACACCAGATTAAACGGCGGCACATAGAGGTTCAAGTCTTGGGCATAATAGAGTTGATGCCTGACTAATTGCGGAATCCCGTCGGCGGAGGTATTTATGTACAAAAGGATGATCGATGAATCAATCGGGTCAAAGGTATTTGTGGGACCTGCCGCCACAAAAGGCGGACCGTCCAACACGAAATCATTGTTTACATTCCGTGCAGACGCAAGAATCAAAGCGTCTCCGGGCACAACTACGTCTGCGAAATTGAGGTTCACGCTCTCTCGTATTTCACGGCTGACCATATTGAGAGAATAGCGGGCCTGCTTTATGGTGTCGGTGTCGCTCATTATTTGACCGTAGGTGTCAAGCGTCCGCAGGAGGAGAGCGGTGATGACCAGGCTCAGCGCCCCCAGAACTCCGATAGAGACTGCCACCTCAATCAGCGTGAAGCCAGCCTCTTGTCTGTTGCTTTTTTTCAGCATGCTTTTCATCCTCGCTCGGTTAGGACCTGTTCGCTTCGCTTCTGATCGCGTTAATGCTTACCGTTCCCGACGGCAACGTTCCGCTTCCCTGCCAGGCTACGGTCACCGTAACCTGATGAGGCTCGTTTATGTCAACTATTACCGAACCGGGCGGATTGCCGCCGGGACCGACTAAATCGCCAACAGCAAACGTTCGGTTGTTGAACGTCATGATCATTGTCGGATCACGCTCGAAAATTTCCTCGATCTGCTGCTCGGCCGCATTTATTGCCATGGTCTTCGCGCGGGCAAACGAATTGGATTTATGCGCTTCCACCAGAATTGACAAGGCCGCCACGACCCCGAAGGTCAGAACGGTCATGGCAACTATCAATTCAATTAGTGTCACTCCGGATTCTGATTTTTTAAGAAACCCGTCGCCGGTCATATTGCTTCCTCCGCGTCTATGCGATTGATACTAGTTAGCCTGACGATTATGTAGAACACAAATCATGCCAAGAAAGGATCGGGGACAAAATAAATGAAACTCCATTATAAGTCGATGTTACCATTGATCTTAAGAACAGCCACAAATTCCGCCGTTCTTATTAACCTACAAGTTATTCCCTAGAAAAGTGGCAAAATATGGCGGGCGGTTACAAAAATGGCGCTGCCACCCCTGCACGGAGAAAGCCTCATTGTGATAAACTGGTTTCCCGCGAAACGAGCAAACGAGGACACGAAAGGAAAAAGAGATGATAACAGGCGCCAACCTTCATTCGCTGGTGAGGGTAATATCGGACATGGGGGATCGAAAATCCGGGAGTTCCGTCGAACACCGGGCGATGGAATACATTCGAGACTGTTTCGCGCGAAGCGGACTGAAGGATGTGGCTATCGAGTGGTTCGATATGCATGTTTGGGAACCGGGAAACATTCGGCTCGAGTTGCTCCCGAAAGGGACAGAGCTTCCGTGTAGGGCCGTCTGGTATTCGGGTACAACGCCGTCCGGCGGCATACAGGGAGAAGCCGTATCCTGTGGGTACGGCTTTCCGCACGAGTTTGATCATGCACGCGGAAAGATTGCGGTAATGCAGGGTCGAGCCCTGCTGCATTTTTTGCCGACGTATCGTTTCTTCGGCAGTTATGACGCGGCGGTGAAGGCGGGTGCTCTCGCGCTTGTTGTAATCGGTGACACGCCGGGCGATCTGATTCCCATTTTCACGGCAGACGAGCAGAAACATGAAAACCCGATTCCTGCTGTCCTAGTCAGCCGTTCTGCCGGGGAACTGCTGAAAAATCGATTTTCAGAAGGAAATCCACGGCTTCAGTTCGTGCTTGAAGCAAGGTCCGCCATCGGGCGCACGGGAGACGTAATCGGGATTCTTCCAGGGGAAACGGATGAACACATCATACTCGGCGCACACCACGACAGTATCTATGGAGGCGCGGTGGATAACGCTGCCGGGATTGCGGCTTTGATTGGCATAGCGGAAGAGCTGGCGGGCAGAGCGCGGCCGCCGGCAAAGACAATTATCTTTGCCACGCATCCGGGTCATGAATTACTAATCGGCGCGCGCGAGTTCGTGAAGAGGCAAGCCGCCATACTCGCAAAGACGTCGGCGTATATCACGCTTGACGGGATCGGCTGCGGAAGCTATCGAGAGGCCGGCGGCAAAGTGATTTTAAAGGATCTCGATGAAATCAGGGGAATTTTTATTTCACCGAATCAAGCGCTCGCAAAGCTCATTCTCCCGATCGTTTTGAAATACCGCATCCAGCCGTCGGCGCTTCTGACAATCGACATCATGTGCCCGAATGAGGACCTCGAGGGTCGATTCCATGCGGCAGGCGTTCCGATCATCGATATAATCGGCAAGCCCATCTGGTATCATACCGAAGCCGATACTCCGGATAAGCTGACGCCCGACCAACTGGAGCGCGGTACATTCGCGCAACTGGAAATAGTCGATCGTCTTGACAAGATGCCGATGGTGGAGATTCGCGCTGCCGAAAAACAGCCCTTTGATCCGCAGCTTCTGATTGAGCGGAAACAAACGAGAAGGCGTCCTTCTATAGATTTCACTTTCCTTCCCGCCGAGCTAAAGGCGGGACAACCTTCACTTCTTTACGTGGAGGATTTTGTTGATCTGGACGGAGTCCTTGTGGATATGCACTGGAATATCGCGGGCGAGACAGGAGCGAAGGGGCCGGTCGTCTTGCATGTTTTCGACAAGCCGGGCCGTTATCCAGTGAGCCTGACGGTAATAAACAACTTCGGTACGGAAGGAAAATGCGAGCGAGTCCTTGAGGTGAAATAAGGTCTAGATTATTTTTGATGGAAACCCGGGTTATCCGGAAGCTGACTCTCTGAGATACTGCAGATAGAATTCAAAATCCTGAAGCGAAACATCTGGGGGACACGAATGATCAAGAGAAGGAATGAATCCTCCGGCATACAGTAATGCCGGCACCTTGGAATCCACTTCCTGCCTGATGGCGTCCTGTCCCCACGCCAAGGTCCGCTTGTCCAATCCGCCCTGGATCACCAGCTTCTTCCCATATCTTTTGCGCACGGTCAGGATGTCCATACCCGCCTGCACCTCGAACGGATACATCATGTTTACGCCCACATCGAGAAACAAGGGAATGAGTTTTTCAATGTTGCCGTCGGAGTCCACCTCGAAGATCTTGATGCCAAGGGAGCGGGCGCAGTCGATCACGCGCTTGTAGTACGGCGTCATGAACTCCTTGAAGATCGATGGGCCGATCATTGGGCCGTTGCGATACGCCATGTCCTCCCAGAAATCGATGGCGTCGATTTTGGCGGTGGCGCAGATTTGTTCGAGGAGGCTCGTATAGAGTGTAACCCAGTGCTCGCCGATCGCGTGGATGAGTTGCGGTTGATCGTAATACGCGTACATCAGATTCTCGAACCCGAGCAGGTGACGCGCGGTTCCGAACAGGCCGCACACGTACACGAAGACAGGAAGCTCGGACTCGTTAAAGACATATGAGGAATATTCCCAATCGCTGCCGAGCCGATCCGGATTCGAGGGGTCGAGCCTCCATTTGATTTCCTCGAACGAACTCAGGTCGCGAACGGGAAACTCGAGAAACTGCGGGAGCGCTGATTGCCCGCTCGTGAACTCCTTGATGACGTTGCCGACGGCGTCTCTTTTGATGCGATAGGCGTCGGTCTCCTCGATGACTTGCTCATCGAATGTCGGGCACAGTCCCGGATTGTCGAAATTGCCGAGAGTAATCATCATGCGCAGGTCCATTCCGAAATGAATGAAGGACAGCGCCTCGTCGAGCTCTTCGGGAAGACCCTCTCCATGCCAACGGGCAATTGTTTCCGGCCAGAAACCCAGTGATTCCCAGCGGAATGTACGATCCACCGGTTCAAACGCGCAGGTTGCCAGAAATCGTTCCCTTGCATTCATAGATTCATTTGTCCTTCTGGAAAATATTGCCCGACCGAGAGGGAAACCAATTATATCTGTAATCGAGACGGTTTTTCAAGAAAAGGATTAAGGGGTGAGTCGGAATAGTGAGATCGCACTTTTGTAAATGAAGCTAGGCTCTTCGCATTCGGACTGAAAATGAGAAAGGCCGGGAGTATCCGGCCTTTCCCTTCAAATTTTTGGGATAGTTTATGGGCGAACAAGACCGCTCGTGTCCACGGTGCCGAGATCCACAATACTATCGTATAGCAACTGCATCACGTAATCAGCGTTGTGGGGAGAGCATCCCGGGTCTGTGATCGTGTATTGCATGTTGTATGCGGCCTTCAAAAGACTGGGGGTCCATGTATTGTACCGATTCGCAAACGTAGCTTCGCCCGCATCCACAAGGCCATTACCGTTGGTATCGATGAAGAAGTATGGATAGGTGTCTCCTGCGTAAATGATGGGATTGGTGCCGGGAGTAGTCGCTCCATAAATTTGCATGGCTTCATAGAGGATATCCCGTAATCCTGCTATTTCAAAGCTGATGCCTTCGGTTGTGTCGCCGTTACCGTTGAAGTCCGCCGAAGGCCTTGGCAGGCGGATGTTAACGACATCTTCTTCCGTCTGCACTTCCGGATGACATTGAGAACAAAGTTCCACATTCACACGCAGGGAATGAGGGAGATGGCATTCGTAGCATATGTCCGCCTGCGGCACATGCGCAAAATATCCCGCATACGTCTGGCCGGCGTATTCGAAACCGCCCTGCACTTCAGTTCCATAGCGTGTCGCCGCGGCGGCAAAGTAGTGGATGTTGATGAATTGGAGTGCAGGGTCAACGGTGTCGTCCGGAGTTGTCCCAACGGCCGTGAGCACGTCGAAGACCGAAGTTCGTCCCTGATGGCATTCCATGCACAGCGCCTCGCGTCCAAGCGTCCCATCCACAACAGCGCCCGAGGGGAAGATGACCGTATCCCAAGTATCTGTTTTCTCATTATGGCAGATGTCGCAGTCAAGGGCGTTATCGGCATTCGGGTCGATCGCAACCGGATTGTCTACCAGTCGTTCATTGGGGTCCGTGATGCCGAGGAAATCAAGGAAGCCGGCGGTGTTGTGACACTTTGCACAATCCACCGGAACTTCCGGAGGCACGTCTTCATCCCAATGGTTGAAGGCTTCGGCTTCTTCGTCGCCATGACCGGATTGCTCGAATTCTTCTTCTTCCTGCAGCACATGCTCGGTGAATTCGACACGGCCGGAGCTGCCGTCGGCGTTGCATCCGGCAATGAATCCGACGCTGCAGATAAGGAACAGGAATCCCAGGCCTTTCAGAATATTCGTTGAACTCATAGCCGCCAACTCCTTTTCCTTTAATCGTTCATCCCCTTGGATGACAGATGGTGCATTCATGTCCCGGATTGGGATGCGGCGGGCGTCCGGGCACTCCGCCGGGGTGGCATGCCGCGCAGTCGAATCCGCTGAACGGCGGGTGCGGCGATGCCGGCGCGGTCGGATGCGGCGCCTCTTTGTGGCATGCGCTGCAGGGCGCCGAGCTGATCGGG
>QZKU01000042.1 GCA_003598085.1 Candidatus Abyssobacteria bacterium SURF_5 | reverse complement strand
CCACATTCCCACAACGCCTACTACTGCTGATTCGCTTCGCACCTTTAAAGACAAAGACCAAAGAAAAGAGCATTTTACAGAAATTTCTTGACATTACTTAGATAGTCGGCCTGGCGCCTCAAGATTCACCGCGAGGCGTCAGGCCTTCTGCTTTTCTTTTTCTCCTATCGCTCTTGTTCATTCTTTTCTTTTGCCGTTGTGCCTTGATAGTCGGAGGGCGGATCCATATTTCTTTTCCGCTCCCGCGAATACATATTAAAATAATCGCAAAGGAACCCCTATGGCGAAGTCAGCGGGTGAAAATCGGTCGCACCGGCAATATCATTTCTCGGAACAGGTGCCCCTCTTGCTCTTATTTCTGGCTGTCCTCTACACCCTCTACTTTGCGAGAACTCTGCTGCTTCCGATCGCTTTCGCCCTGTTCCTTTCGATTTTGTTCCGTCCTCTGGTAAACCTGCTGAACCGCCTGAAGATTCCGGATTTCGTCGGCGCTGCCCTGGTGGCCCTTGTGCTTGTTTCCGCTGTCTTAATCGCTTTTTATCAACTTTCGGAGCCTGCAACCAAATGGCTGGAGCGCGGGCCGACTCTGCGCACCGCGATCGACCGCAAGTTGGGTTCGGTCAGGGAAACCATCAGGGGCGCCCGAGAAACAACCGAGCAAATCGAGGAAATAGCTGAACTGGAAGGCGACCGGCAAGAAGTGGTCGTGAAGGGGCCAAGCCTGGCGAAGCAGGTTCTCACGGTAACGCAATCCACCCTCGCAACTTCGGTCATTATCGTCGTCTTACTCTACTTCCTTCTGGCCTGCGGGCGACAAACGCTGGAGCGAGTAATTAAAGGACTCGGCGCCGAGAAACGAGGACGATGGGAAAAGATTTCAGGCCAAATCCAGCGCGAGATCGGTATTTACCTGCGGACGTACGCTCTTGTCAACCTCGGCCTTGGAATAATGACCGGCATCGCAATGGCGCTTCTGGGCATGCCCAACCCGGTCCTCTGGGGAATTTTAGCGGCTATCGTCAACTTCGTGCCTTATGTCGGACCGGCAGTCACTCTTGTCGTCCTCGGAGCCGTTGCTCTGCTGACATTCGATCACTGGCTCCGAATACTCCTTCCGCCGCTCGCCTTTTTCGTTTTGACCTCACTGGAAGGGCAGGTAATCACGCCATCCATCATGGGACGCCAGTTAACCATGAACCCGATCGCCGTATTCGTCGGAATCCTCTTTTGGGGATGGATTTGGGGCATCCCGGGAATTCTGCTTGCAGTTCCAATCCTGACGGTGCTGAGGATTATCTTCAAGAATGTCGATCAATTGAAACCGCTCAGCAGAGTATTCGACTGAGTCCGCCCGACTCCAGAGGCATGTATGGCTTCGCGTAAAGACTGAATCAACCACCAGGACACTACGGCACAAAGCAGCTTTTCTTGCTGTCTTACTGCCTTTGTGGTTTTCCCTTTCTTTTTCGTTCTTTAACCCGAATTGCATCGCCCGCCTGAGAAAATCTTGACAACAATATTTTCTTGTGATATAAGCAATCCACTCAGGAACCAATTTGGACGCGCTTAGACGCCCCGTCTTCAGTAAATGAGATCACGCTCTATGAGGTTCCGCGTTAAGGATATAGTCCCGCCGGATTTATATCAGCTTTGCAATCGAACGCAATGTATTTAAATCGTTAAAGGGGGGATGAGCATTTCTTAAGACCTCGCCGGCGACTTCCAGCAGAAAACAGTAACATCAGTGCGGCAACTCAAGGAGGACATCATGAAATCACTTCGCAGGATTTTCAAGTCTGGCGTGTTGATTGAAGCAGCAATGGTCGCTTTCTTGGCCTTTGTGCTGAGCTTCGCCGGAAACGCTTTGGCGGACCAGAACATCTTGATCTATTTCGACGGGCACATGCACACGACGCGCTCCGACGGATCGGGCACAGTTGACGATATTAAAGCAACGGCCGTAGCCCGCGGACTCAGTGCCGTCATCATCACCGATCATTGCAAGAGTTTAACGAAAGCTGAATGGGATTCCTTAGTTGCGGAAACTGCGGCGGTCTCCGACGGCGCTTTTCTTGCCCTGCCCGGTTTCGAGGTGACCGGAAGTGATGGCATGTTCAACCGCGACCACATGCTCGCTCTCGGTGTCAGTGATCCTTTTGTCGGCGACGACGCCGAGGAGCTTTGCCCGGAGGAGGTATGGACATCTCCCGAAAACCCGTATGGCACAGGTCCCATGTACCCGGAGAACCTCACGAAATGGGTGGATTACATCCATTCAAAAGGCGGAGTAGCTGTCTATAATCATCCCTCGGGCATGGTGCGGACCGAGTACGGCGTCAACTGCATGGAGGTCTATAACCAGAGCCATGTTGACGACGTCGCAGGATACGCCAAACTCATGGGGTATTCCGATGAAGACGCATGGGGATTCGGAATCACCCTGAACAACCTGACAATCTACGGCGAACGCGACATCAATATGCCCGTCATGTTCCCCGGCTATGAGGACCCCATCCCCATGAGAAACGCCCTCTACATGGCGACCTACATGTTCAGCGGCGTAGGCCAGTGGCTCGGGACTCCGCTGGTCCCGGATGGATCTCCCGCGGTTCCGCTTAATTCCTGGGATCAACTGCTCCTCGCCTACGTCAACGGCTCCATCGATACCCCGATTTTCGGTCTGGCAAATACTGATTCTCACAATACCGGCGATCCCGATTCCAAAGTGGGCGTGGTAAAGAACGGCGTGTACTTGCGCGAGCTCAGCGCCGCCGAACTGTACAAGGCCATCAAGGCGGGAAGAAGCTTTGCCACAACAGGGCCATCACTGGCGTTCGATGTCAATGGCGAGTTGATGGGAGATACCGCTTACATCTTCGATGGCTGCGCCACAATCAATCTCAGCGTGAATTCCGAAAACCCGGCGGCAATCCTGGCAAAAATCGACATCATCAAGAACGGCCAAATCTGGAAGACTATCGCCCCTATGGCGCCCGCCTATTCCGCAACTCTGTCGGATGGAGTTACCGAAAACGGCTATTATCGGGTCGAGGTCACCGCGCTTGATCTCGGCGCCGGCGGCTACTCTTTCGCATGGTCGAATCCCGTCTTCGTTGCGATTCCATGACTCCAAAAAGCAATTGGACCAAGGGCTCGCCAATTTTTGACGAGCCCTTGCTTCTTCTTCCTCTCTTGTCGTTTCTCAGCCTTAATGCGCTGCCAATTTTCTCGACGCCTGCCGATTTTATGGGCAACTCCGAACATCTCCTCGTTCAAGGTAAAAAAAACGCCTTCTCGAAAAGCACGCTATAATCCATCGCATCTCCGCCCCTGACGCCGGCTTGTGAATGAGCTTGTTAAGCTTGAACGGGAGCGGCATGCAAGTTGCATGCACTGATCCCTGCAGTTTGGGTCTCAATCAGGAACAGGAGGTGGAAACAGAATGGCAGGAACATTTCAATTGTTGCCAGGCGGGCGCGAACACGAGCGTCCGCACGAGAGCCTTTCTGCTGAGCGAATGCTTGTTCATATGAGAAACGTGAACAAGTCGGTCCTGCAGGATGCGCTCGATACGTGGGGCGATATGTGGGATGAACTGCAGGGAAATGTAACGCACGGTGTGCTCATCAGGGACGAGTCGGAAGAGCCAATCAAACCAAAATGTGGCTGGCCCCAATTCCTCGAAAAGATGTGGCTGCTCCGGCACTACGTGGATTATGCCAAACGACTCTCCGAAGGCAAAACGTAAATTCCCTGATAAACATCTCCGGCAGCAAACAGGTATGAATCGTGCTGTCCGTTTTTGCAGCCGAAGCTTGACTATCAAACCCGGGTTGCGTATTATTATTGCATGCACGGACTCAGGACACCCACAAAGTTGAGTTTGAAAAATCGAGCGATGGCGGCGTCAATGATCGCCTCTGTCCTTCTCATCTCCATCTCGTTGGCTTCGTGCGCGTCCGCGCCTGAATATCCGATTTATCCGCCGCCTATAACCGAAACCCTGCCCGTCAGTAACCGGGTCGCCTTCCAAATCGCACGCGAGATACTGCTTGAGGACCCGCGCGTAGAGATACATACGATAGACCCCGACGGCAGAATTGTTGTACGCGAGATAAGCAGCGGTTTCATTTTCTGGCAGGAGCGGACTATCTTGGACTTCTTCCTTCAGCCCGCCGATTCTGCCCGTTCCAGGATCACAATGTATTCAAGGGCCGAGGGATACGAATGGGGCGGCCTCACGAGACCAGCCGGCTGGTACCCTTCCGCAGAAGTCGATACCTTCCTTGCTGAAGACCTGCTCGGTCTAATCAAAACAAAAGCAGCAGAAGCGGCAGGAAGATAGACATCAGTCTTACCGATAGCACTTCAGGAGCCGGCCCTCGTTAAGATTCCCCTTTTCTTCCCGCGTCCACTTTGCCCACTGCGTCCACAGCGTCCGACTGTGCGTCCACACCGCTTTACATTAGTCCCGCGCCAGTTCCACCAGATGTTTCACCTGCACCAACCGTCGTGCCGCCGCACCTGATTGGCGCAGCCCGCTCTGCAACTGCATCATGCAGGCCGGGCAGGTCGTCGCCACAATTCGGGCGCCTGATTCCTCGATATTCCGCACTTTACGCTCGAGAATCTGAAGCGAGAGGTCGGGGTATTCGACCGAGAAGGCGCCCGCGCCGCCGCAACACCAATCCGCTTCCTTCATTTCGATGAACTCGATGCCGGGAAGAAGCCTGAGCGCTTCGCGCGCAGCCTGGCTCAGCTTCTGATGTCGGCTCAGATGACATGGATCATGAAACGTCACGCGCAATGCTTCGCCTGCTGGTTCCATGGTAGGAGCCAGCGACGATGCAGATAGGATTTCCGTCACGTCGCGCACCCGACCCGACATGGCCTGCGCCCTCTCGATAAGCGATCCCCCCGCTCCGCCCGCGGAAAGTATCTCGGGATATCTCTTCATGAATGACGCGCAACTCGAGCAATCGGTCACGATAGGGCCCTCGCTCTCCGACAGCAACCGTATATTCGCCTCCGCAAGTCGCTCGACAGTATCGGCTGCTCCATGAGCGTGGGCGGGTAACCCGCAACAGCTATTGGCGAGGATCGTGACTTCGTAGCCGATCTTCTGAAGGAAATTGATAGTGCTCTCCCCCACCTCGGGAAACATGAAATTGGTTCCGCACCCAATGAAGAAGAAGGCTTCTCGCAAAGTCGCCTTCGCCGTTGTCCCAATGGCGCTTCGTCTCCGCTTTTTCAGGCGCTCGCGAAGAAACCTGCGCGGCATCTGCCCCAGGAATTCGTCCGCTCGCCGAAATTTCCCTCCGTACCACCCGAAAATATCAAGCGCCTGCGCAAGCCTGACGGCGCCCGCCGTCCGCCCGAAAGAAGCCAGCCTGATTGCGCGACCGAGCCGCCCGTGGTCCGTCAGCAGATAATTCAGGACATACCGATGAAGAGAAGAAACTCCGCGGATGCGGTTGCTCGCCCGCCGCCCCGCCAACACAATCTCGTCCGTCTTTACCGCGGAAAAACATATCTCCACGCAGGCCCGGCAGAGAAGGCACTCCTTAAAAAAACCCTCGTTCTTTACCGAGATGGCGACATGGCCCTCTATTAACTCCTTTGCGAACATGTTCCGCCCGCGCGCGACTCCCTCTTCATGCGCTGTTACCTGATAAACCGGACAGACGCTCTGGCAGAAACCGCACCGGCCGCAGCGGGCGATCTCGCCGGATAGCTTGTCAAGTTCCGAATATTTCGGCTCGCCTACCATAATTCGAGACCCGGATTCAACAAGCTGTGGGGGTCGAAGCCTTCTTTCATCTGCCTTTGCCACATCGAATGAGAGCCACCCGTGATAAATGATCCGGCGGCTTTGCCCAAAAGCGTCACCATGCGAATGCCAGCAATAGCCTCCCGCAGAACCGTTCCCAGATCCTGCGCGGCTGGGCCTTCTATGCCGGCTGAAAAGTAAGTGAAAATCGTACCGGTGGAGACATCGGTGACCACTGAAGATACCACACCGGCATCTCTCTCCATCTTTTCAATTGCTTCGATCGTGCCGCACAAGTCCTCAGGTCGAACGGAGATGCATCCGCCAAAAAAAGAGTCTTCGTGCCGGTGCGGATAACACGCCTGCACAACTGAACCGAGAATTTCGGCATAATTGTTTCCCTCAAATGCGACTGATTCCGCAGATACACCCGCGCAGATATCCTGCATCTCCGCCATCTGCCGCTTAACGGCCGGGCCAAAACCTTCCGCCCCTCCTATCAGTGCATATTGTCCGGCCGGAAGCGCATGGCCGGCGGTTGTTGCGGCAACACTCAAGCCCCTCAGATTCAGCAGAGTCAGCAGCGAGTGGCTAAGCCCAGCCTCCAATATCCGCGCGCCCGCCCTGCCAGCATCCGCGAGACGCTCGAAGCCGGCGACAAAACAGGCTGAGCATTCCGGCAAGGGAAGCAATCGGAATGTGATTTCCGTAAGTATTCCCAGGGTCCCCCACGACCCGATGAGCAGTTTCCCGTAGTCATAGCCGGCGACATTTTTTACCGTCTTCCCACCCGCTTTCAATATTCGGCCAGTATAATCGGCAAATTTAATTCCGAGCACCGCGTCCCGAGCGGAACCGTACGCATACCGGCGCGGTCCCGGCAAACCCGCCGCGACTATGCCTCCCAGCGTCGATTGCGGCGGCGCATCCAGCGGAAGAAACTGGTTCTCCTTCCGCAGGACCTTTTGCAGCTCTCCGAGAGAAAGACCTGCCGCAGCGGTGGCGGTCAGGTTCGCGGCGTCATGCTCAACGATTGTCCGAAGTTTCTTCGTGCGAATGATCGCATCGGGCATGCAAAGATGAGGCAATCCCGGAAACAAAGCGACGCCCCCGACAGCCGCAAAAGTCCTTCCTTTCGAGCCGAGGCTTTTCATGAGAGCGCAAAGCTCTGAGACGTCTTTCGGCTCATACAATGGGACGCCGCCCATCGCGCTCGTTGATTTGATTCCCGGACCGGGTTCTTCTTCGACTTGTTCGCCTCGGCCCGAATCGGGCGGAGGCAGTATTTTTCCCGGATTGCACAGATCGGCCGGATCAATCTTCCGCTTGATGCTGCGCATCAGCTCGATCTCGCGCTCGCCGAAAACCAGCGGCATCGCCTCGATCTTCTCGGTGCCGATGCCGTGCTCGCCGCTGATCGTGCCGCCGGCCTCGGCGCACGCTATCAATATCTCCCTTCCCGCCTGATGCACGTGATCAAGCTGGCCCCGGTCGCGCGCGTCAAAAAAAATCAGGGGATGCAGGTTGCCATCGCCCGCATGAAACACATTCCCAATTGGAAGTTTATATGTTTTCCCTATCTGCGCCACCCGCCGCAGGACTTCCGGCAGTTTCGCGCGCGGGACCGTGCCGTCCGAAACAGAATAATTCGGAAACAGCCGGGCGACCGCTCCGAATGCGCCCCGTCGTCCCGCCCACAGGAAATCGCGTTCCCTCTCGCTCTGCGCGATCCGAATGTCCCGAACCCTGTTGCGGCGGCAGATGCTCTCGATCCGGTCGACCACCCATCCAAGCGCCTCCTCCACGCCGTCCACTTCAATGATGAGAACGGCGCCGGCATCGGTAGGATATCCTGCATGCAGAGACTCTTCCACCGCCCGGATCACCAAGTTATCCATCATTTCCAGCGTGGCGGGAAGAATTCCGGCGGCGATGATATCGGATACCGTTTGACCGGCGTCTTCGGTGGCATCATAGACAGCCAGCATCGTCCGGGTCGCACGCGGCAGCGGGAGAATCCGACAGATGATTTCCGTTGCGATCCCGAGAGTCCCCTCCGACCCGATGAACAGACCCGGCAGGTCGAGTCCCGGCGTATACAACCGATCCGAGCCAAACTCCAGGATTTCGCCGGCGGGAGTAACCACCCGCATCCCCAGAACATGGTTAGTGGTCACGCCGTACTTGAGACAATGCGGTCCCCCGGAATTCTCGGCAATATTGCCGCCGATAGTGGAAACGCGCTGACTGGCGGGATCGGGCGCAAAAAAGAACCCCTGTTTCTGAAGGGCTTGCTGAAGGGTCAGGTTGGTTACTCCGGGCTGAACGCGGGCGGTTTGATTGACCGGGTCAATCTGAAGGATCCTCCGCATCTTGGAAAGGCAGATGACTACTCCCCCGCGCGCAGGCACTGAGCCGCCGCTTAGATTGGTGCCGGCTCCCCGCGCCGAATATGGCACGCCTTCTCGATAGAGGAGTGCAACGATTTCTGCTATCTGCTCGGTCGTATCCGGAAGCAGCACGAGCTGCGGGATACCGGTCTGGAGGGACGAGTCATAAGAATACAACATGAGGCCGGCGGGATGATCAATAAGAGATTCGCTTCCGATTATGCACGAGAGCGTGCGTTTAAGCCCGACCGGAATGCTCTTTGACATATATCTCTGTGGCTGCGGCGACGGCGGCGCCAGGTGCAGTCTTTATTCCTTCCGCCATGAGCGCGTCTTCCAAAGCCGCAAGGAAAAGGAGGACGTTCTGTTTCGTCGAGGAGTGCCCCATCAACCCAATACGCCAGGTCTTGCCCTTCAAAACCCCCAATCCTCCGCCCAGCTCAATCCCGTACTTGTTCAATAGATATTTCCGGACGTTCACGTCATTGATGCCGTCCGGTATCTTCACCGCATTCAGCATGGGCAGCCGGTATTGCTCCTCAACGAGAAATTCAACCTCGAGCCCCTCCAGGCCGGCCGCGAGAGCCAAATGATTGAGCCGGTGCCGCCGGAATCGATTCTCGAGCCCCTCCTCCCTGATGATGCGGAGCGCTTCGCGCAGCGCGTAAATCATCGAGATGGGAGCCGTATGATGATAAAAGCGCTCCTCGCCCCAGTATTTCTCGATCATGCTCAAATCCATATACCAACTGCTCACCTTCCGCTTCCGGGAATGCAGCGCATCCATGGCCGCCTGATTGAAGCTGACTGGCGAAAGACCAGGCGGGCAACTGAGGCACTTCTGCGTGCCGCTATAGCAGGCGTCAATCTTCCAATCGTCGACCCGCACATCGCACCCTCCCAAAGAGGTGACCGTATCAACCAGAAAGAGTGCTCCATGTTCGTGTACTATGCGGCTGATCTCCTCGATCGGCTGGCGCACGCCCGTTGAGGTTTCGGCATGCACGATCGCGACAACCTTTGCCCGATTTTTCTTCAGAGTCCGCTCGATGGCCTCCGGCTCGATTATCTTCCCCCATTCCGCCTCAACGCGCACTAGTTTGGCGTCGAGACGGCCGACGATATCGCTGATGCGCTCGCCGAATAATCCGTTGACACAAACAACCGCGGTGTCACCCGGCTCGAGCACATTGCAGAAACATGTCTCCATGCCGGAACTGCCGGTGCCGGACATGGCAAGCGTCATCTCGTTGGCGGTCTTGAAAAGCTCGCGCAGGAGAGCCTGCACGTCGTTCATAATCGAGATGAAATCGGGATCGAGGTGACCGACCAGGGGAGTGCTCATCGCGCGCAACACGCGCGGGTGTACATTGCTCGGTCCGGGCCCCATAAGAATTCTCAGTGACGGATTCAACTCGCTGTAGCCGCTCTTCTCTATCACGTTCACGGTGCTGCTCTCCTCCTCGGAATCCGCGGTTACCGACAACAATTCAAGAATGACGTGGAAAACAAGTTCAAGGAAAAAGCTACTCTTTTGCGGCGGAAGCAGACTCTTCAGCGTTCTGCTCCGGAACTTCTTCCTTGTGCACTTCAACAACGCTGAGCACCTGAACGCCAGCCTGCTTCAGAATCTTCTGAATTTCGCCCGCACGGGCATCGATAACTTTTACCATCAGATTGTGTTTCGTTGGCATGTTCCTTTTCCTTTATTCAGTGTCCGGCCCCACGAGAGTAATAGCCTGAACGGGACATTGGTTGACACACAACGCGCATTCGATGCAAGAATCCGGATTTATCACGAAAGATTTGTCTTCTCTCCATCCTTCGTCAATGCGGATTTCGAACACGTTCGGTTCGGCAGGACAGCAGAGCTGGCAGTTGCCGCATCCGATGCAAAGTTCCTTGTCAACGAGGGGATATTGATGCGAGACGGGCATGCCCAACGCGCTTCCTTATTTCCACCTGTGACGCACGTCCACGCCGAATATCTGCTTCAGGCCGGGCGCATACGTGACTTCAAACTCTTTCATTTCGCCGACCATATTCGCGCCCGCAACGCGTCCTTGCTCAACGGCGTTCTTCCATCCGAAGAGCAATTTTCTTTTTTGAGTCTTCGGATCGTAAATTTCGGCAGTGTCGCCTGCCGCATAAATGCCTGGAAAGTTCGTTCGCAGACGCTCATCGGCTATGATGCCGGAGTCCATCATGATTCCGCTCGATCGCAGCCAATCGAGACGCGGCATTTTCCCAATGGCAACGGAGAAAAAGTCACCCGATACCGCTCTCGCATCCGTCCGAAGCAAAATTGCGTCACCATCGGATTCAACCTCGCGCACCGTCTCCCCCAGCACCAGATTCACACCCGCTTGTTTCATCCGCTCCGCCAACTCCTCCGCAGTGGCGGGATCGAGGATATGCGGAAGGAGTTCGTCACCCCACTCGACATACGTCACCTTTAAACCCATCTGACAGAAGGCCCGCGTGATCTCGATCCCGACAAGATCGCGCGCTAGCACCAGCATGCGTGAGCGCTTCTGCAATACTGACAGAATATGGCGCGCATCATTCAGGGTCTTCAACGTGAGAATGGGCACCCGCTCAATGCCGGCGATTTCCGGCAATTTCGGCTCGCCTCCACATGCAATCAGAAGCCTGTCGAAATAAATATCCTCGCCTTTTTCGGTGCAGACCTTTTGCTGCTCGGGGACAACCGAAACGACCCGCGTCTCAAGTTGTGTCTCAATGCGTACCTCTTTGTAATGGGAGTCGCTCCTGAGCCATAACTTGTCGAGCGCAACCCTCCCGGCAATAAAATCGGGAAGCAGCGTCCTCGAATAAGGAAGGTGCGGTTCCTCGCTGATCAGGACAATCCGATCATCATGCTTCAGACTCCGAATCGTCTCGGCCGCCGTCATGCCGGCAGGACCGTTCCCAATTATAACATGCTTTAAAGCGGACATTGGCTGGACCCTTGCGCATCTGTAAGGAAGCAAGTACGCATCCTTCTCCCGGTATGTCGCCCAAAACCCTTTTTGTTTGAGGCAAGACCCGCTTTCTTCGCTCTTCGACATTTCAGACGAAATGAGCGCAATAGGCGCATGCCCTGATTCGCCTTCTCATGTCGGCAAAGAACGGTGTTACAATAGAATCCCTTTTATACAATAGCACCCGATAACCAACTGTGCAATCAGAAAAGCTTCGGCAGCGGTAAGAGAGATTAAAATTCGGGGTTGTACAGGTACTCGATGACCGACCTGACGCGAGGCGTCTTCCGGGAAAGGCCGGCGGACTTCAACGTGCTCAAACACCATGGACATTCGGTAACGAGAACGTCGGCCCCGACTGCGCGGGCGTCTTCCAGTCGTTTGGCCGCGATCGCCTCGGCAGTGACGGGCGCCGTAACCGTCAGACCGCCCCACCCCCCGCAACAGAACGACGACTCCCGGTTGGTGCTCATCTCGACAAGGGTCGCTCCCGCCCATTCCAGCGCCTGCCTCGGTTCATTCACTATGCCGGCCACCCTTCCAAGCATGCAGGGATCGTGATACGCGATGATCTCGCTCCCCCTCTTGATCGGGTGCATGTGAGGGAGCAATTCGGCTATGTGTATCGCCTCGATCTTGCCCGCATATTCCTCTCCTTCACAAAACTGGATCAGGCAGTGCGGGCAAAGCGTGATCACTTTCGCCGTCTTTTTTTCACGAATACGCTCGATGTTCAGCTTCGCGAGCTGATCGCCCGGATCACAGCCTGCGGCAATCAGCGGCGCCCCACAGCACACCTCGTCGATCATGGTGAAATCAACAGACATCTGATTGAGCATCGCGACCGCGGCATCCACCCGCTCCTGTTGATCGAATCGGCTATGACACCCAAGGAACAGCACGTATTCGGCCGATTCCTTCTCGCGATGCCGGTCCATGGCGGCCACCTGCGGGAAAAATGTTCCGCTCCTTCGCGTCATTTCACATGCGTCCTTGAGGGTGGTCGGCACAAGGTCAGGAAAATGACGGTAGAGGTATTTGCGCACAAAACCGACGACGGCGGCAATCGGCGCGCTCTCGGGACACGTGATTTCGCACAGGCGGCACATTGTGCAGTTGTAGATGACGCTGTTCATGCCGCCGAACCTGTCGGGAGCGCGGGAAAGCGTGCTAGCCACCGCCATCGGCCCCGGAAACTCCAGATAATTCAGCACCCTGAACATGACGCAGTACGGCTGGCAGATACTGCATTGAATGCATTGAGCAAAGGAGGAATAATTGGCCCTGTCGCGGCTGTCTATCTGAAAGGTATTATCTTCGGCGTACTTCGAGAGAAATTCGGTCACGCCGGCGCCGTCGACTTGCTCGGAAGCAAACAAGCGGCGACCCGTATGTTGGAGGAAGTGCCGGGCCAGGTTCAGCCTTGCTGCTAATCGTTTCTTATCCACAACCTGTCTCTGCTGTCAATCAGGCCCCCGCTTGCTGAGAAGGCTGACCTGCAGCCTGCTGTTCCTGTGCATCTGTCAGGGCAACGCCCAGACCTTCATCGATCGTTTCAACGAATACAAAATTAAGTCCAGCCTTCGATTCGTCCTCGATTTCAATCAGGTCTTTTTCGTTTCGCTTCGGCAAAATTATCGTGTTGATTCCGGCTCGTTTGGCCGCCAATATTTTCTCCTTGACCCCGCCAATCGGCAGAACCAGGCCGCTCAAGGTGATTTCGCCGGTCATCGCCACATCTTGTCTGACAGGGCGACCTGTTAGAAGAGATGCGATCGCGACCGCCATAGTGATCCCGGCGGAAGGACCGTCTTTCGGTATAGCGCCTGCAGGAACATGAAGATGAATATCTTCCTTGGAAAAAAAGTCATTCGGAACTCCAAGATCCTTCGTCTTCGAGCGAATATAGCTCAAGGCGGCCTTGGCCGACTCCTGCATGACGTCCCCCAGTTGGCCTGTCAGCGTCAAGCTCTTGCCCCCGGGCATTGCCAATGCTTCGACGAACAGGACTTGCCCGCCCGCCTCCGTCCACGCTAGCCCCGTGGCCACGCCCGGATGAGACGTGCGCAAACCGACTTCCGGGAAAAACTTTTCCGGTCCGAGATATTCAATCAGGTTGTCCGCCGTCACTCTTTCCTTCTCTTTCCGCTGCGTCGAGATATCCAGGGCCACTTTCCGGCAAACCTTCCCGATCGTGCGCTCCAGATTCCTCACGCCGGCTTCGCGGGTATAGGCATTGGCCATTTTCCTGATCGCCTCGTCTTCAAACTCGAGGTTTTCCGGCTTGAGCCCATTCGCTTCAAGCTGGCGCGGCACGAGATATTTCTTGGCGATCCACACCTTCTCGTCTTCCGTATAGCCGGCAAGCCGCAGAATCTCCATGCGGTCCTGGAGTGCGGGGTGGATCGTCTGCAGGACGTTTGCGGTGGTAATGAACATCACCTGAGAGAGGTCAAACGGCAGATCCAGGTAATGATCGCGGAACGACGTGTTCTGCTCCGGATCAAGCACCTCAAGCAGCGCCGAAGAGGGATCCCCCCGAAAGTCCGCACCCACCTTGTCGACCTCGTCCATCATGAATACCGGATTGGCGGTGCCGGCGCGCCGTATGCTCTGGATGATGCGTCCGGGCAACGCGCCGATATACGTGCGGCGATGACCCCGGATTTCAGCTTCATCGCGAATCCCGCCGAGGCTCATCCGGACAAACTTTCGGCCGAGCGCGCGCGCAATCGATTGCCCTAAAGAGGTCTTCCCCGTTCCCGGCGGGCCGACAAAGCAAAGAATCGGCCCCTTCATGTCGGGCTTGCGCTGGCGAACCGCCAGATATTCAACGATACGCTCTTTTACCTCTTTCAGATCGTAATGGTCCTCATCCAGAACCTGCTGGGCTCGATTCAGATCGAGATGATCTTCAGTATATTCTCCCCACGGCAAATCAATGATCCAATCAAGATAAGTCCGAATAACATGATACTCAGCCGCGGCGGGGGGTAACTTGGCAAGACGGCCCAATTCGCGCTCAGCCTCTCTCCGTGCTTCTTCCGGAAGTTTTTTCGCATCCAGCTTCTCCCTGATCTCCTTCATCTCGACCTGGCGCTCGTCGCCCTCGCCCAACTCCTCCTGGATCGCCTTCAGTTGTTCGCGCAGAAAGTACTCGCGCTGCGTTTTGGTCATTTCCGTTTCGACCTGCGACTTGATCTTCCCGCCTAACTCGAGAATCTCGATCTCTCTGCTCAACAGCTGCGTAATTTTTTCGAGCTTCTCTTCGACTGACTCCAGTTCAAGAATGCCTTGCTTTTCCTTCACGTCGAGCTTGAGCACCGAGCAGACCAGGTACACGAGGCGCAAGGGCGAGTCTATGTTCATGAGAGTCGCCTGCAGTTCATCGGGCAGGTACGGCGTCAGCGAGATGATTTTCTGGCACTGCGCCAGGACGTTGCGGAACAGCGCCTCGCCGCGGGTGCTGATCTCGTCGTGTTCCTCGATCACCTCGATCCGCGCCCGCAGAAACGGGTCGAGCGAGACATACCGTTGAATTCGAATCTTGCTCATGCCCTGAACCAGCAGTGCCTCGGTCCCGTCCGGCAATTTCATCATCCTCAGAATCGTTACCGCAGTGCCGTACTCGTAGAGGTTCTCCGGTTTCCGTTCCGCCCCGGGATCTTTCATGGCGACGCAGCCGACAATTTTGGCGCCTGATACGGCTTCATCAACCAGCGCGATCGAGCTTTTTTCGCCGACTGAAAGCGGAACGACGGTAAAAGGAAACATGACGGTATTTTTCAGCGGCAGAATCCCTAAGACGTCGGGGATTTGGTTTATTTCCCGGGGGGCTTCCGTCGTTGCACTGCCTCCCGGAACGTTATCGTCATTGAAAGATGTCATTTAGATCACCTGTTTTATCCTAATTAAATGTTATCCTATTTTTATTTCCTGGCTTTTAAAATCATCCAGGGCCTTTTTAGGTGCTTCAATGACCAGAAGGCCGTTATTGAGTTTGGCCGATATTTTCTCCGAGTCCACATCCTCGGGAAGATGGACGATCCGCTCAAAATCGTTATAGCTGATTTCCATCTGACAATATTTTCTTGTTTTGTACGGCATTACGTCTCTGCGGACGCCGGTGATGCGGATTTTGCCTTCATCAAAAGTGACCGATACGTCCTCTTTACTCACGCCCGCCAACTCCGCCACCACAACAACGCTGTTTTCGCATTCGAAGACGTCCACGTTCGGACGCCATTTGCCGTGGAGAGGCCGCAGCAGCGGAAGGGTTTGCCCGAAAACATGTTGCATAAGGTGCTCCATGTCTTCCCGCATATGTTTAAGGTCTCCTAGCATGTTTGAGCGGTCCATTATCAGCTTATCCTTTTCTGCTCGAGCCGCCACGATCGCGTAACCCCAGCCTTTTATTAAGCTTCCAGAAATAAAGCCCTTACGTTAACTTAATTATAACCACAGATTCCGGAAAGATCAAGCGGCTCCGGGTTCCGTTGCCCGAATGAGATCCATCGAAATGTTGCAACAAATAGGATCTAAATTATCGCTCTTCCGCCTGATTAAAGCAATCTCGGAGCCACACACCGAGCACCGGTACATCGGAACAGGCTGCCGGAGAAAAACCATTGGCTGATTGCAGCATACGGGCGAAAAATGACCACTGCCGCCTCGTATCACAGTTACCTCCGCGCCGCAGACCAGACACCTGAACCTTTGCCCCGGACGCGGTCTGTACTGTTGGCGTGAACGCTGGTTTTTCATTGCTTCCTCTTTCCCACGGGTTGCATCAGCTCATCACAACAATACGGTTCGAGCGTTCCGACGCCGCCTTTCGTGATCATGATCATGTTCCCGCATTTCTTGCAGGCGTACGCGCTCCCAACAGAAATATGCCATTCGCGCTCCCATTCTTCATGGGTCCATTCGCTGGTCGTATAATTCTCGGTTTCAAATTCCTCCGGCACTTCTTTCTCCTTTCAGCCGCGGCGGGCCAGGGCAACCAGTTTCGGAAGCAGTTCAATCCCTTTAATCGCGCCGAGACGCCCCTTCGCACACTCGGCTTCCGTGTATGCTTTGATGCCGTCGGACGTGAGCGATGCATCAACGATCAGCAGCGGAACGGGATCGGCCGAATGCGCCTTCAAAATCGTCGGCGTCGAATGATCGGCGGTCAGCGTAATGACGACCGCGGAGAGATCGAGAGAAGGTATCAGATTCGCCAAAAAGTATTTGTCAATGGCCTCTATAATCTCCTTTTTCGCCTGCGCATCGCCGTCATGGCCGGGAAGATCCGGTCCCTTTATGTGAATGTACAGCCCCCCATATTTCGGCAATTCCTCTATCGCTTTTCGCGCGATGAAAGGATAATCCTTCCGCGGGTCTCCAGAGGGCTGGGGAAGAGCGACAATATCCATTCCCGTCAGCATCGCTATCCCCTTCTCGACCGGCATTTCCTGAAAACACCCGAATTGCACCCCGAATCGCTCGCTGATCGGCGGCATTTCGGGGAGGCGGTCGCCGGCGTCGCGGGTCAGAATGAGGTTGGCGGGCAGCTTTCCTTTCGCCCGCCTCTCTTTGTTGACTGCGGCCTCCTCGAGCACCTGGCGGCTCTTTTCCACGAATTCATTGGTCAGCCTTGCGGATCGTTCGGCGGCTTCTCGATCCTTTGCCTCGTCCATCGGCCTGCAGACCTGCACCACGTCTTCAAACTTCTCCAGAGCCACTCCGAGCAGGCCTTCGCGGCCATACGCGGGGTCCGTATTCGTAACCATCGCCGACAGCTTCTGCTCGTATCGGATCACCAAAACGCCCCGGTGCTCAATCGTGTTCTTAAACTCGAATTCGGCGCCCGGGACGGATGTCAGCTTGACTTTTGCATTTACTTCCCGGCACAACTCGTCGGCCTCGACAGTGGAAAGATTTCTGCCCACCCGCCGATCACGGATCTTGCGGGCCTCGCCCATCGTGGCGAAGTTTACGCGGTAGGCTAGATCTCCCGTATTCACCTTTAACCCGACGGCGTGCGATTCCAAAGGACCCCTGCCCGTATAATACTTGTGTGCATCGTAGCCAAGGATGGAAATCACCGCAATGTCCGATTCAGGCGCTATTCCGGGCGCAACCGTGTACATCACACCGTTCTCTCCGCGCCTGGCCAATCGATCCATCTCCGGCGTCTCTGCAGCCTCGAGCGGAGTGCGATCGCCTAGCGAAGGCGTCGGCCTATCGCCCAAACCATCAAGAACGATGTACAGTATCTTCTTCATGGATCTCTCCTTCGGTCGGCATGATCGTCTCGAGTTCTTTTAAGCGAAACAAAGAGAAGATGAAGTAACGCCCCAGAACCTGCGAAAAGATTCATCATACAAGAAAAAAGCGCACCCGCGTTTGGGCGCGCCCATTCCCACTCAATAAGATTTTCAGGCGAAGTTTATACCGCCTCGACAGCCTTGACTTCCGGGACGCGCGCCTTCAGGACACGCTCCACGCCCATCTGCAGCGTCATCTGAGCGCCCGGGCAGCCCGAACATGCGCCCACCAGCCGCACTTTCACCACGCCCTCGTCAGTCACGTCTATCAACTCGATGTCTCCACCGTCGGCTTGCATTTGCGGACGAATCTCATTAAGAGCTTTTTGAACTTTTTCCTTCACTGATCTTCCTCCTTTCACCTTCTATTATGGCAGAAACCAAACCGCGGGACAAGTCTTCCTTGCTTATGACGGGCTCTCTTCTTCTCTCGGCATCCTGATGCTCAGAACCGGACACGGCGCCTTGCGCACCACACGCTCCGCCACGCTACCGAACACCACATGCTCCAGACCGCCGCGCCCATGTGTGGCGGTCACAATCAGATCGATGTTCTCCTCTTTCGCCATCTGGATGATCTCGATGAACGGACGTCCCCGCCGAATCGCTTTCTCAATAACCAGATCCTTGTCCCTTACTCCGCTGTCAATGAATTCCTGCATCTCGTTCAGCCGGTTCTGCTCGACGTCGGCGAACGAAGGCATGATCGGAACGTCGAACATGTACGCATTCGCCAGATACTGAATATCCTCGATGACGTGCAGGATATATAGCTTTGCGTTGTATTCCTTCGCAAATGAAAGCGCGTACGGGAAAGCATATTTGCTGTATTCCGAAAAATCCGTCGGAAAAAGGATCCTCTCGATTTTGATCATGATCTTGTCACCTCGTTCTTCGACCAGGCCACCCGTGATTTCACTGAAGCTGCCTCAACCGCTCGCTTGACCGCTGTTCCACCTGCTTGTGTATGCTTTCGCTCCGCGTGTCCATCGTGACAATCGCGGGAAATTGCTCCACTTCAAGTTGCCAAAAACATTCCGGCATCCCGAATTCCCGCAGCATATACGCATTCAATACCCGCTTCACGTACCGCGCCAAAACCACCGCCGCTCCGCTGACAGCAGACAAATAGACACAGCCGCACCGCTTCAGCGCCTCGAGCGTCAGATCGTCCATGCCGCCCTTCCCGATTATCGCGCGCACGCCATAGCGGGCGATCACCCCCGCCTGGTACGGGTTCATCCGGTTACTGGTCGTCGGACCTGCAACCACCATCTCATACCCGCTCCCATCCTGGCGGATCAATGGACCGCAATGATATATAACGCCGCCGCGCAAATCGAATTCCAAGGAGTCTGGTGTGGCTTCCTCTATGAGATACTTGTGCGCCCGGTCGCGCGCCGTATAGATGAGGCCGCTCAGTCTTACCGTATCGCCGATCCGCAGGCCGCGAACCTCATCTTCTTTGAGCGGCGTCTCCAGGCGATATTCAGTCATGATATGGTTCCATGATACTCGAGCCTCCCCTTCCGATCGGCCCAGCAGCAGAAAACGACATCCACAAAGTATGAGGCCGCATGTCTATGAGCGGCAGCTACCTTCACTCCCATTACACAGGTTTCGCCACCGACTCCGATGGGGCCGATCCCGAGACTGTTGCTTTCTTTCATGAGCCGGCTCTCGAGCGCCGCAAGTTCCGGAACCGGACTCGAGTCGTCCAATTTCCTGAGCAACTGTCTCTTCGAAAGCAAAGAGGTGGCATCTTTGCTCCCGCCGATGCCCACCCCTATCACGTAAGGAGGACATGCCCTTCCCTGTGCGGAATGAACGGCATCCAGCACCACCTTGCGCACGCCGTCCAGGTCGCGGCCCGCCCTCAAACGGGAGTCGGGAAGCTTGTACAACGTCCCGCAATTCTCGCTGCCGCCGCCTTTGAGCATGCCTTCGATCAAAATGCTATCGCGTTCCCAACTGTCGAAATGGACCATCGGCCAAAGAATTCCGGTGTTATCACCCGAGTTCCGGCCGCTGACCGAATCTACAGCGTTCGGACGAAGCGGGATTTCGGCCGTCGCCAGCTTCGTGGCCTCTGTAATCGCATCTCGAATCTTCGAAATGGATGCATTTTCGGGCATGGTGACAAAAAACACGGGATAACCGGTATCCTGACAGATCGGCTTCGATTCGGATTTTGCAAGATCGATATTTTCAAGTATCGTCGAAAGAGCGGCGTATCCGGGCGAATCTTTCTGCTCCAATGACTGCGCTCTCTTTAGTGCTTGATAAACATCATCCGACATCTCCGTCGCCATGCGGCGATACAAATCCCTTATCTGGTCGATCAATTGCATTGCATCAGCCCCTGCCGAGAGAGTGAATCAGAATCAGAAAAAGAGCGGCTCTATGACTTGAACGAGGGTGCATTGGAAGAGCTTTCTCCCAGTTGAGCCGCCTCCCCCAATCTTAAATCCCTATGCGGTCGCCTTGTGCTTCTCCCGGTAATCCTTGATGGCTGCATGCAAAGCGTCGGCGGCAAGATTCGAACAATGCATTTTCTGCGGCGGCAATCCTTCAAGTTCCTCGGCCACATTCTTGTTCGTTATCTGAAGCGCCGCATCAAGAGACTTCCCTTTTGCCATCTCGGTCACCATGCTGCTGGTAGCAATCGCGGCGCCGCAGCCGAATGTCTTGAATTTGATCTCCTTCAGATGGTCGCCTTCAACTTTAATGAAAATCTTCATCACATCGCCGCATACAGGATTACCCACCGTCCCGATGCCGTCGGCATCGGGTATCTCGCCGACGTTGCGAGGGTTGGAGAAGTGATCCATGACTTTCTCGCTGTACATGCACGTACCCCTTACTATTGCTTGTGACACTTCTATACAAATAACGACTCTCTTTCAGTATGCAACCGGCGAATGAAATGAGCAATCGCAAAAATTCGCCTGCGGGACAATTGAAGTGACAGAATAACTTCAGTCAAAAAAGCTCAATCCCGCTTCATTATATTCCCGCCCCCTAAAGATTGTCAATTAAGAAACGAACACCGTCAAGACCCCAATTCGCAGATAAGAGCCATACAAAATCTGAGGAGACGAAAAGATAATTTCTTCTTGACAACACTGCTGTCCAAGATAATTTCAATATGGCATTTTGATTCTCAAAATCCCATACAAGGCTTATTGGGGTAACTTATCTGAGGCTGTCTTTACATGAGACTCTTAAAAACGCGGAGACGCGAAGAGCGCAGAGAAAAACACAATTCCTCCTTTCATTCTGTCTGTGCATTGCTAACAGTCAAAATCTTGAATTTCTGTCATGATTTGTTGTCTAAGTCCATTATGACCTTTCAGATAGATGCCTTCTTCCCTTTCAATCCAACCAAAATCCAAAATCGAAAATCCAAATTTGGTTGCGGCTCTGCCGCGCTGCGGCCTCAGCGCCTTTGCGGTTCAAAGAATTTCCCCGTATCCGCCGACAGTTCTTTTGAAATGGAAAAACTGACTTGACAAAACAAAAAGACGAAGTTATAATTACGTTAAATGAGTTCCTAAATAACTTATTTGGCGAGTCCTATGCACCTCTCAAAAGCATCTGTCACGGCAATACATGGAATGGTTTTCCTCGCTAACGCCGCCGAAAATTCGCCAACGGATGTAAAAATAATCGCACAAAAACTCGGGATCCCACACGGATATCTCGCGAGAATCTTCCAGCGCCTGGCGAGAACTCACCTCGTTTATTCCCGGCGCGGCCCCCAGGGAGGATACGTCCTCTCCCGGGAACCATCTAAAATCAGCCTGTTGAGCATAATTGAAGCAATTGACGGTCCGATTCTTACCGGACACTGCGAACTCGGACCGAACGACCATTGCCAGTTATTCCAGCAATGCTCGATCCGCACTCGCCTCGACTCACTGAAAGAAAGTACGCGCGAATTGTACCAGAATATTACCCTCGACATGTTCGATCATCAGTTCGCTAACATCTAAGGGGTTTTTTAAAAGGCATTATTTAGGCGTTTTAATGACGTAAATAGCTTATTACTGGCCTTGCGATATCGGCAAATAGAGGCAAAATTTAACACGAATAGTCCGCACACACGTGACAGCCTCTTCACAAAAGAGCTAATTATGCTTCAGTACAAGGTGGAAGTCCCCGATTATAGGTACTGGCGCAGACAAATCAACTGCCAGGACGCCTGCCCCGTCCATACCGATGCGCGCGGGTACGTGCGCGCAATCAGCGAAGGCAAGGACGAACTCGCTTATCTTATTGCCCGCGGACCGAATCCCCTTGCTTCCATTTGCGGGCGCATCTGCGGAGCGCCGTGTGAAGTTAACTGCCGGCGCGGGAAAATCGATCAACCGATTGCAATCCGTGCGCTCAAACGGTTTGTAGCTGACAGCTTCGGCCCCGAGGCCGGCACTAAAGGGATAGAATCATTCAAGGAATGGCTACAAAGAAACTTACTCCCGCAATTGTGTCAGGGACGTGATGAGCTCCTCTGGTTGCTGAGGCGCCAATCTCCGCTCTCGCTTAAACAAAAAAAAGTGGCAATCATCGGTTCGGGACCGGCAGGGCTGGCATGCGCGCATGACCTGGCTTTACTCGGCCTGCAACCGATCATCTATGAGATGGAGCCGGTCGCCGCCGGCATGCTCTACCTGGGCGTGCCGGAATACCGCCTGCCGCGCGACGTAATAAGAGCCGAGGTTGCCCTGATTGAGTCTTTGGGTGCCGAAATTCGTTGCGGAATCCAGATCGGCAAAGACATCGCGTTTGAGTCGCTTACAAGGGAACACGATGCCGTCGTTGTGGCCGTGGGCGCAAAGAGATCGCGCGGGCTGCGCCTGCCGGGAATCGACGGCCCAGGCGTCCTTGGCGGCGTCGATTTCCTCAGGGATGTAGCGCTGAGAAACCCGGTCGATATCGGGAAGCGGGTGGTCGTAATCGGCGGCGGAAACGTGGCGTACGACGTCAGCCGAACCGTCCTGCGGCAGGAATTTTTTGATTCGGCCCGCACCGCCGTTCGCGTGCCCGGAGTACGCGAGGTGACTCTGTGTTGTCTCGAATCGCTGATCGAGATGCCTGCCGACGATGTCGAAATCGTGGAAGGCGCCGAGGAAGGAATAACCCTCAGAACCAGCCTCGGCCCGAAAGAAATCATCCGGGACGATCAGGGCCGCGTCACCGGCGCAGTCTTCCAGAAGGTGCTGCGCGTGTATGACGAAAATAAACGGTTCGCGCCTGAATTCGATCCCGCCGAATTAACAACGATCGAGTGCGATACCGTCCTCCTTGCCGTCGGCCAGGCATCGGACCTCTCGTTTATCGATCCCGCTCAAACCGGCATCGAGATCAGCGACCGCGGAATCCCTTCGATCAACCCGCAAACCATGCAAAGCACGGCCGCATCCGTCTTTTTTGCCGGTGACGTCGCTCACGGCCCCCGGCTGATGATCGACGCGATTGCGAGCGGAAAAAAAGCCGCGCGCTCCGTCTTCGAATTCCTGACAGGAAATTCTCTCGACCCACGCGCGCTCGAGCTCCATTTCGAACCGCCGGCCTATCGGCGCGAGAAGGGCTACGAGCGATTGGCGCGAGTGAAGATTCCGGTCACGGATCCCTCGCTGCGCCTCAAGGACAAATCCCTGAGCGTCGAGAAAGGATACAATGAAGCGCGAGCGCGGGTGGAAGCCTCACGCTGTCTCGACTGCGGAATCAATACGATTTTCGACTCGGAAAAATGCGTTCTCTGCGGCGGCTGCGCCGATGTCTGCCCGACCCTATGCCTGCGGCTCGTGTCTCTCGACAACCTCGAGTCGAATGACGAGATCGGCGCGCTCGCCCGCAGCATCTCGCTCCTTGACCCCGGCAAGCCGCTCTCCGCAATCATTAAAGACGAAGAAAAATGCATACGGTGCGCCTGTTGCGCCATGAGGTGTCCAACCGGCGCTATCACCATGGAACGCTTTTGTTTCCAGGAGAAACTCGAATGAGCGAACTGCGAAAACCACAACCAGTCCCGCGGCGTGATTTTTTGGGGAAAGCCGCCACGTGGACCTGCGGAGCCGCACTCGTCGTTACCGCCGGCGGGATCGCCCGGCTCCCGTTTCCTGCCGTTATCACCGGTGAGGCGGGCAAAATCAAAATAGGCCGGCCGGATGATTTTGCGCCGGAGACTGTCCGCTGGATGCCTGCAGCCCGCGCATTCCTCTTCCGTGATGGGGAAGGTTTCTTCGCCATCTCCGGCGTCTGCACTCACCTCGGCTGCATAGTCTCGCAGAGCCCCACAGGTTTCGACTGCCCCTGCCACGGCTCAAAATTTGGGCTTCAGGGCGAGGTGAAAAAAGGACCTGCGCCCTCTCCACTGCCCTGGCTCGAAGTCGCGATGGCGCCCGACGGACAACTGGTTGTCGACGTGCAGAAGCAAGTATCCGCCGGAACCAAATTTCACGTCTAGGAGGCGATATGGCTCAGGACAAGAAACAATTTGGAACCGCGCTCGAAACGTTCACTGAGAATCTTCAGCAGACGCCCGCAAACCTTCGCGACGCCGCAATCCGGCATGGCCGACCCGATACCGACCGCACCCGCTCGGAAGCCGTATTCTCCAACTTTTTCCTGCATATCCATTCGACGCGTGTGCAGGAGCGAACACTCAAGTTCTGGAGCACCTGCGGCCTGGGAGTCGGCGCCCTCGCCGCCTTCATCATTTTAACCATCACCGGCGTCCTGCTGATGGTCTATTACAAACCGTCCACTTTGCAGGCATACGAATCGATCAAAGATATCCACTTCATTGTTCCGACCGGCCAGTTCATCCGCAATATCCATCGCTGGAGCGCCCACCTCATGGTACTGCTCGTGTTTCTCCACATGGCCCGCGTCTTCTATACATCTTCGTACAAGAGCCCGCGTGAATTTAATTGGCTTGTTGGACTCGCCCTGCTCGTCCTGACGCTCGGCCTCAGCTTCACCGGATATCTGCTGCCCTGGGACCAGTTGGCCTACTGGGCGATAACGATCGGCTCCAACATCGCTCAATCTCCGCGTGAGCTGACCGACGCCCTCGGTATTACCAGATTCTTCGACCCGGGCGGAATCCAAAAACGCGTCCTGCTTGGGGCGGATACCGTCGGACAGGAGGCGCTCACCCGCTTCTATCTTTTGCACGTAATCCTCCTGCCGCTGGTTCTGGCGATATTCCTCGGCGTCCACTTCTGGCGCGTGCGCAAGGACGGCGGCCTCGCCCGGCCCCTCGATGAGCCTGAGGCGCCGGTGCGCCTGCTGACGGGCCAGCATGTCGCCTTCCACCCGAGCCCGCAGAAGACATACGGCTTGATGGCGCTCGTCCGGGGGAAAACGCCGCATGTCGATCTGGGCCAGGGAAACACGATCACCTCCTGGCCAAACGCGTTCTATGCCGAAGTGGCCGTTTTCATGGCCACCTGCGCGATCTGCCTTGTGCTCGCGCTCATTGCCGACGCTCCCTTAAAAGAACTGGCGAATCCGGCCGTCCCCGAAAACCCGGCCAAGGCGCCGTGGTATTTCCTCGGACTGCAGGAACTGGTCTCCTATTCCGCCTTCATGGGCGGCATCGGCATTCCAACGCTCGTTCTCATCGGATTAGGGCTTATCCCGTTTCTCGATCGTGAGAGAGAGCCGGGTGGACTCTGGTGCGCCGGCGACGGCAGAAGAAAGCTCGCCTTGCAGAGCGCGCTGTTCGGGACAATTGTCGTTGTGGCGCTGCTCGCCTTCACCATACGGTTTGGGTGGCTGCGCAATTGGTTCCCCGGCATCCCCCAACTGGTCATCATCCTGCTCAACCCGGGGACGCTCCTGGTTGCGGTTTTCGCGGGCTGGTCGCTGTATGTCATCAGGCGGCACAATTCCACCCGCGCCGGCGCAATCGCGTTGTTCACCTGTTTCTTTGTCGCTTTCATAATCCTGACATACGTTGCGACTGTCCATCGCGGCCCAAACTGGAACTTTTATTGGAGCCACAGCCAATGGCCGATTCATTGAACGGAAACTCAGGACAGAATCATCGCCCGGAGGTCTTCTCAGGGTTGACCGTCCCGACGTTCGATCCAGTTACTCCCGCAGGCAGGCGAGCACGCTGGGCCTTGCTGATCACTTCAGGAGTCGTTTTGCTCTGCCTGCTGGCCGCCATAATAACCGAGCATTATCTGAAACCCTGGCTGAAGCATCAGAGAAATTTCAAGAGCGTGCTCGCCGCGGTCGCCGTCGCCGAGGGGAAAAGCCCGCCGCCGTTCCCCCAGGAAATCAAGCAGATAACGTCGGCGGCATATGGTGTCTCCGATCGCTGCACAACATGTCACGCGGGTTTTGACAATCCCAATCTGGCGGACCAGAAGCAGCCCTACGGCGCTCATCCGCAGTGGGTATTCGATATACATCCGCCCGAGCAGTTCGGCTGCACGTTGTGTCATGGCGGACAGGGTCTTGCAACAACAACCGAGGACGCGCATGGAACCGTCCCCCATTGGGAAGACCCGCTCATTCCCGCCGGCTACTTTCAGGCCGGCTGCGGCAGTTGCCACACTCACGTGAAAGTGCCGCCGCAAGAGTTGGCCGACCGTGGAAAGCGCCTGTTCGAACAATACGATTGTCTTGCGTGCCATAAAGTTGATGCGCGCGGGCGCGGCACAGGGCCCGATCTCTCCACGGTCGGCATCAGAGGATTTCTTGCCGATTGGCATCAGAACCACCTCGAGTTGCAGCAACAGTCGATCGAGCCGGCGTGGCTGGAGAGCTACGGCCCGATCGATCCGGAAGAAGTCACAGCGATAAATGCGTTTCTCAATACTCTCATGCAAGCGCCCGCCTTCGTCGACGCCAAAGCACTTGTTTATCGGAAAGGATGCCTCGGCTGTCACCGGATCAATGGGACAGGCGGCGACGAAGGCCCTGATTTGTCGGCAACCGGAAAGAAGAATCCAAACCGTCTCGATTTCTCGTATGTCGAAGGCGAACATAACCTGGCGAACTGGCATAAGGCGCATCTGCTCGATCCCGCGCTCATTGTCGCCGGCAGCCTAATGCCGCACGCCGAGCTGAGGCCGGAGGAACTCGAGGCAGTTACGCTCTACATGCTCTCCCTGCGTGGAGCCGATGTCCCCATGAACAGATGGCCTGCCGGCCGGTTCGAGTCCGAGCGGCTCGGCAAGCGCGAATTCTCTGCCGACGGAAAATCACTCTACAGCGCATTCTGCAATTCCTGTCACGGTGTCAGCGGACAGGGAGCCGGCTTCGGTATTTTCACCCAAAAATTCCCGGCAGTGACGAGCCAGGAGTTCTTGGCCGTTGCTTCAGATCGGTTCATTCGAGAAAATCTGGTCAATGGGCGTCCCGGCCGCAAGATGCCGCCGTGGGGAACAAAAGAGGGCGGCCTTCGTGCCGCCGAAATTCAATCGCTGGTCGAATATCTGCGCTCGCAGCAACCCGCGGCGCCCTCGTGGCAGGATGTCTCCTCCGCACAGCATGAACTCGAACTCGGCAAAGCCATCTATCGCGAGAGTTGCGCAGTCTGCCACGACTCCAACACCGCCATCGGACCCGATCTTTCCAATGAGGTCTTCCTTCAAACGGCAGACACAAAGTTCCTCTACCACATGTTGACACAGGGGCGCGAAGACACCGCGATGGGAAGCCGGCCGGAGCTGAATGCTCAGGAATTGGCCTCCCTCATCGATTACATCGAAAGCCTCCGGTCGGGAAAGAAAGCGAAACTGCCCGTTCTTCCGCCGGCAGATTCAATTATGGATGGCCAGGCGGTTTTCGCAGAATCGTGCGCTCCATGTCACGCCGAAAGAGGAGAGGGGAAATACGCGGTAAACATCGTCAATCCTTCCCTTCTTGAAGCTGCATCCGACGACTATCTGGGGGCCGCCGTTCGGTTGGGCCGCTGTATTCAGCCCAAAGATGCGCCCGGGCAACTTTCTGCGCCGGAGGTGACCGATCAACAACTGTCCAATGCAATCACATATATCCGCCGGCGACTGGCGAAGTTGCCGGCGCAAGCGCCGGGCCGGCTCGTTCAGGGGGACGCTCAAAACGGCCAAACCCTCTTCAATCAGAACTGTACCGGGTGCCATGGACAGGGAGGCATCAACGGATGGGCGCCGGAGCTTGCAAATTCCGCGTTCCTGGCTGCCGCCACCGACGGATACCTGCAGGCATCCATCATTCGCGGCCGCCCGATGTTCGGCATGCCCGCCTTTGCAACCGACAATCTGAATTACCCGAGATTGACGGCAGAGGACGTTAACGATACTGTCGCCTTTGTTCGTGCGCTACAGTCAAAGCAATAATCATTTGCCTTCTCAGGAGGTGTCATGACAACCAAAGGATCGGAAGCCGGCAACGGATTTGGGCGCCGCGAGTTCATTAAGAAAGCGTCGGCGCTCGGTTTTGCCGGATACCTGGCACAGTTCCCCTGGCTCTTCGTCGAGGCGGCGCAAAGCCCTCTCGAGGCTTACCCGAATCGCGATTGGGAAAAAGTCTATCGGGATCTCTTCAAACCCGACAGCACCTTCACGTTTCTGTGCGCGCCCAACGACACGCATAATTGCCTGCTCACCGCGCACGTCAAAAACGATGTCATCGTGCGCATCGGCGCCACCTACGGCTATGGAAAGGCCGAAGACCTTTACGGAAACAAGGCCTCCGCCCGATGGGACCCCCGCTGCTGCCAGAAAGGGCTCGCCCTCACACGACGCTTCTACGGAGACCGCCGCGTGAAGGCGCCCATGGTGCGCACCGGCTTCCGCGAATGGGTCGAAAAAGGATTCCCGCGTGACCCGGTCACCGGAAAGCCGCCCGTCGAGTATTTCAACCGCGCGCGCGATACCTGGGAGAAAATACCGTGGGAGAAAGCGGCCGATCTGGCCGCAAGAACGTTGATCAATGTCGCACAGACCTATTCCGGCGAAGCTGGCGCCAAGCGCCTGCGCGCACAGGGATATGACGAGGAGATGATCGAGGTCACGCGGGGCGCCGGCACGCAATGCCTCAAGTTCCGTGGCGGGATGCCGCTCCTTGGCATGACGCGCGTGTTTGGCATGTACCGCTTCGCAAACTCGCTCGCGCTGCTCGATCGCCATATCCGCGGCGTCTCGGAAGACGATGCGCTCGGCGGGCGGGGATGGGACAACTACTCCTGGCATACCGATCTCCCGCCCGGACATCCAATGGTCACCGGACAGCAGACCGTCGAGTTCGATCTGGACTCAACCGAACAGGCGGACCTCGTAATCGTGTGGGGGATGAATTGGATTACCACCAAAATGCCCGACGCCCACTGGCTCACCGAGGCGCGCGTGAAAGGCACGCGCGTCGTCGTCATCGCCTGCGAATATAGCGCAACCGTGAACAAGGCCGACGTCGGAATCATGGTTCGCCCGGGAACAACGCCCGCTCTCGCGCTCGCCTTATCCAATGTTATCGTCCAGGAAAAGCTGTTCGATGAAAAGTACGTCAAACGGTTCACCGACCTGCCTCTGCTCGTTCGCTACGACAACATGAAGCTCCTGCATGCCTCCGACATCTTCAAAGATTATCAGAACGCCGATCTCAAGAACATGGCGCGTGTCGTCCGACCAGATGACAAGAAAATCCCTCCCCATAAGCAGGTGGAGCAGCTTATTCCGGCCGAGATGCGCGACGAGTGGGGCGATTTCGTCGTCTGGGACACTAAGAAAAAAGCGCCCGCCGCCATCACCCGCGATCAGGTCGGCAATCATTTCGATGACTCAGGACTTTCTCCCGCCCTCGAAGGGGAATTCGAGGTAACCCTGACGAACGACGAGACAGTGCGAGCGGCCACCATCTTCACCGTAATCAAAAACTACCTCGCCGATAACTATTCGCCCGAAAACGGTGAGCAGATTACCTGGGCGCCGAAAGATGCGATCGTCTCGCTCGCACGTGAGATAGCGGCCCATCCCGGCAAGACCCTTATGGCGATCGGAATGGGACCCAACCAGTTCTTCAACAACGACCTCAAGGATCGCGCCGTCTTCTTGCTGGCCGCTTTGACCGGCAACGTCGGCCGCATCGCCGGCAACGTGGGATCATATGCCGGCAATTACCGGGTCGCTCTGTTCAATGGACTCGCGCAGTACGTCAATGAAAACCCGTTCGATATCGAACTCGATCCCGCAAAGCCGGCCAGACCAAAGGTGTATTGGCGGGCGGAATCGGCTCATTATTACAACCACGAGGACCATCCGCTGAAGGTCGGCGGCAAACTGTTCACCGGCAAAACGCACATGCCCGCGCCCACCAAAACGCTGTGGTTCGCAAACGCCAACTCGATCCTCGGAAATGTGAAATGGCACTACAATGTCGTGCATAACGTGCTGCCGAAATTCGAAATGATAGCCGTGAACGAGTGGTGGTGGTCCACCTCCTGCGAACATGCCGATATCGTTTTCGCCGCCGACTCGTGGGCCGAAACGAAAAACCCCGATATGTGCGCGTCCGTCACCAACCCATTCCTTACCCTTTACCCCGAGACGCCGATAGCCCGCATTCATGACAGTCGCGGCGACATCGAGATCATCGCAATGGTCGGTAAACGGATCGGCGAGCTGATCGATGACCCGCGCTTCTCGCTGTATTGGAAATTCGCGGACGAACAGAAAAGCGGAGTCTATCTCCAGCGCATCCTCGACCACAGCAGCAATACCGCCGGCTACTCTTTTGCCGATTTGCATGAAAAAGCGAAAAAAGGGGTGCCTGCGCTCATGATGTCGCGCACAATGCCGAAATGCGTCGGCTTCGAGCAGACCGAGGAGAGCGTGCCATGGTACACGAAAACGGGAAGGCTTGAATTTTATCGAGACGAACCCGAGTTCATCGAGCACGGTGAAAACCTGCCGGTGCATCGCGAGCCCATAGATTCCACCTTTTATGAGCCGAATGCGATTCTGGCCGCAGCTCATCCGCTTATCCGGCCGCTCACGCCGCAAGACTACGGCCTCGATCCGGGCGATCAATCCGGAGAAGTCCGCCAGGTGCGCAACGTCGTCAAACCCTGGAGCGAACTGTCACAAACTCAGCATCCGCTCATGAGCCAGGGCTACCGCTTCATTTTTCATACGCCCAAGTACCGCCACGGCGCTCACACCACGCCCATCGATACCGATATGGTCGCCATTCTGTTCGGACCCTTCGGCGACATCTATCGCCGCGACAAACGAATGCCGTTCGTCTCCGAAGGCTACGTCGATATCAACCCGCAGGACGCCCGAAAACTTGGAATCGAGGACGGCGATTACGTCTGGATCGATGCCGATCCGGCCGACCGCCCCTATCGCGGATGGAAACCGGATGACCCCGATTACAAAGTGTCGCGCCTGCTCTGCCGCGCGCGCTATTATCCCGGCACTCCGCTCGGCGTTACGCGGATGTGGTTCAACATGTATGCCGCGACGCCCGGCTCCGTCAAGGGACAGGAGACACGCGAGGACGGATTGGCGAAGAATCCCGAAACAAACTATCAGGCAATGTTCCGCACCGGCAGCCACCAAAGCGCCACGCGCGGTTGGCTCAAGCCGACGCACATGACCGACTCGCTCGTGCGGAAGGACGTCGCCGGCCAAAACATCGGAAAGGGTTTCTTGCCCGATGTCCATTGCCCCACGGGCGCCCCGCGCGAATCGTTTGTGAAAATCGAGAAGGCCGAACCCGGCGGCATCAACGGCTCCGCTTTGTGGCAGCCCGCGGCCCTCGGCATCCGGCCGACGTATGAAAGCGAATCCTTCAAAAGATACCTCTCCGGCGCGTATATCGTGAAAAGGAGTCAATGATGGCACGCGTATTCAACTGGCAAATCGGACGAATCATGAGCTACTGGTATGGCGAGACCAGGCCCGCTAAACAATTCGCCGCCGTTTTCGATCTGAACAAGTGCATCGCCTGCCAGACATGCACGCTCGCCTGCAAAACCACGTGGACCTCCGGCCGCGGGCAGGAGTATATGCTCTGGAACAACGTCGAAAGCAAGCCCTACGGCTCGTATCCGCTGGCGTACGACTCGAAAATCCTCGAGATGCTCGGCCCGCAGGAATGGGTCGGCGAACGCTATGAGGGTCGCACCGTCTTTGAGGCCGCCCCCGCAGGCGAGCGCCTCCTCGGCTACCGGCCGGAAAGCGGCGATTACTCCTATCCGAATATCGGCGAGGATGAGATTTTCGGAACGGTCGACGGCGGGATGTCCGTCGAAATGCCGCATCCCGTCTGGATGTTTTATCTCCCGCGCATCTGCAACCACTGCACGTATCCGGCTTGTTTGGCGGCCTGCCCGCGCGGCTCCATCTACAAGAGACCCGAGGATGGGATCGTCCTGATCGACCAGAAACGCTGTCGCGGTTACCGCGAATGCGTGCGCGCATGCCCTTATAAGAAGACTTTCTTTAACTCGCGCACCGGCGTTTCTGAAAAATGTATCGCTTGTTTCCCGCTCGGCGAACAGGACGAACAGCCAAGGTGCTTCACTCAATGCATCGGAAAGATCAGGCTGCGGGGATGGATTTCCGTGCCCGAAAAGGCGAATGAGAATAACCCGATCGACTATCTGGTTCATGTGAAAAAAGTGGCGCTCCCCTTGTTCCCGCAACTGGGGCTCGAGCCGAATGTCTATTACATTCCCCCGATCCACGTGCCGAACCCGTTCCTGAACCAATTGTTCGGGCCGCTCTCGGAGCAGGCGGTTCAAACCTATCGCAATGCCCATAAGAACGAACCGAAACTGGCGGCGCTCATCAATCTGTTCGGGTGTACGCCGAAAACCGTCGCGGCCTTTAAAACAAAGGGCAATATCGTAAGCGCGCTGAACGATAATGGAGATACTTTGGTCGCTGTCCCCGTTCGCGAGCCGGTCGCGGTGCGCCCGGCTTTCGATACGCAGCGCGGCGTTCCTCGAATGAACGTCACTTGAGTATCTTCGCGAAGACACTGGAGGAATATATAAATGAATCAAAAGCTGATCATCGCCCTGCTCTTGTTCTTCGTGCCTCTTTCTTTTTTCGGGTGCCCGCAAGGCGCAAAAGGAAAACAGCCGCCGGTCGCGGGGGTTAATGCCTTCTTCGTAGACGGGCAGTTGCAGGACCTCTCTCCCAACAGCCCGCTGTGGCAACAGGCGCCAGAGGCAATCGTCGATTTGCTGCCGCAGGACCTGACGGAACCGAAACTCATGAATGGCCTTCCCCGCATCTCGGTTAAAGCTCTGTGTAATAACGACCAAGTGGCGTTCCGAATCGATTGGGAAGATGCAACCAATGACGAAGTTGATGAAGCCCAAAGATTCTCCGATGCGGTCGCCGTCCAACTACCCGTCGCGGCGGGGGCGGAAGCGCCGGACTCGACAATGGGCGCAATGGGCAGGCCTGTCCATATCCACCTATGGAAGGCGTCCTATCAGCGGGCGCTGCAAGACGGAGAATGGAGCCTGAAATCGATTTTCCCGAATGCGACGGTGGACCATTATCCTTCCGATGCAGCGCCCGATGAGCAGAAAGAGGAATTGAACAGACTGTTCACTGCCGGGCTTGCCGCTCAAAATCCGCTCGCCGGGAAACGCACGTCGAGCGTCGACGACTTGACCGCCGAAAGCTTTGGGACTCTCGCCTATCTGCCGGCTCAAGCCTCGCAAGGAGCAGGCCTGTGGGAGAAGGGGCGATGGCATGTCGTTCTCTCTCGTCCGCTCGCCGTCCCTGAATGGAGCGGCCAGGGAGGATTCAAAAAGGGGGACAAGGCCTTCATCGCCTTCGCTGTATGGGACGGAAGTCAGGGACATGCAGGCTCTCGCAAGATGCGCAGCGCATGGGTGCCGCTGAGATTGGGGGTAGGCGCATGAAAATGATGGCAAGACTGCTTCGCGATGGAACCTCGTGGAATTTCTGCTCGCACTTGTTTCGCTGGCCCACAAAAGAGACAATGCTTGCGGCGGCTTCTCTCGTTCCGGAACTGCCGCCTCAGCTGCGCGTCGAGGCCGCGGAGGTCGTCGCGTATACGTCCGATCCTTCCCTCCAATCCGCGTATCATCACCTCATCGGCAGCGGCGGCTGTGTTTCTCCATATGAATCACAGTGCCGCATCAACGGCGAAACCGGTGTGGCCGACAAGGGTATCATTCTCGCCGATGTCGCCGCTTTCTACAAAGCCTTCGGTTTCAATTACTCGAAGGAACTGCCGGAGGCGCCCGATCACGTGGCTGTCGAACTCGCTTTCATGGGATATCTCAAGTTAAAGCAGGCATTTGCGTTCCTCCACCAAGACGACGAAGCCATCGAGGTTTGCCGGGACGCGGAAGACGCCTTCCTCCAGGATCACCTGCTCGGCTGGCTGCCGAATTTCCTCACCGATATCGCTCGGGCCGCGACGCATCCCTATTACCGCGAGGCTGCGCAACTCGCCCATAAACTCTTCGCCTTTATCGAATTCCGCTGCGAGAAGGACCGCGTGTACTGAGGTGTAACTGCATCAAATGAGCAAAATGTCGATCTTGGACCTGACAGATACGCAATGCCCGATGACCTTCATCAAGGCCAAACTGGCAATCGAGGAACTCGAGGCCGGACAGTTGATTGAACTCCTTGTCAACCCCGGAACCTCTATGCGCGACGTTCCCCGCAGCCTGAAAGAGGAGGGCCACCGGATCGAGCGCGTCGTCCGCGAACAGACCCATTTCCGCGTCACCGTCCGGAAACAGGAATGATGGAAACAGAGACCATGTTTTTATCAATACGCACACAAATATATAAACGCTAGAAATATGGGGACAGAGACCATATTTTTATCGTTAAGAATAGAAGTATATAAAGAATAAAAATATAGTCTCTGTCCCCATATTTTGCCCTTTATGCAAAATGTTTATCAAAGCTAACCAAGCAATTGAGGAACTTCATGTCTTATTTTGAAAAAGGAAACAAGATGAGTACAGACAAACACATCGAAGATCAAACCGCGCGCGTGCCGGTCGAAATCGAGGTCGAAGGCAAGAAAGGCAGTCTGGATTTCAATACGCTCAAGAGCGGCGGAATCATCAAGCAGCGCCAGAAAGACCTGTTCACCGTACGCCTGCAGTGCCCGGGCGGACGAGTACCGCTTGACCGATTGGAAAAAGCGTTCGAGGTGGCCCGCCGCTACGGCGGCGACTACGTGCACCTCTCATTCCGGCAATCACTCGAAATCCCCTACGTCAACTACCGCGATCTCGGCAACGTGCGCGATGAGCTGGCGAAGGCCGGCCAGCACATCGCTTCATGCGGCGCGCGCGTGCGCGTGCCGACCGCCTGCTCCGGCTGTGAATACAATCCGAATGGACTCACCGATACCCAGGCGATGGCCCGTGAGATTTCCGATCGCTTCTTCGGTAAAGGAAGCCTCGCCCACAAATTCAAGATATCCTTCTCCGGCTGTCCGATCGACTGCGCGCGCACGAATGAGATGGAACTCGGCTTCCAGGGAGCCGTCGAGCCGAGGTGGGAAGAGAGCGCCTGCCAGGCGTGCGGTGTCTGCATTGAGGCATGTCGCGAACAAGCCCTCGTGTGCGATGAACAATCCGGCCATCCCCGCTACATACCCGAAGGATGCCTCTACTGCGGTGATTGCATCCGCACATGCCCGTTCGACGCATGGCATGCCAAACGAGTCGGCTGGATCGTTCGCTGCGGCGGCAAACACGGGCGACACCCGGTCAACGGCCAGATTATCGCACGGTTTCTGCCGGATGAACGCGTCGCCCCTCTGATCGGCGCCGCCCTGAAATGGTACGAACAATTCGGAGAGAACCGCGGCCGCGTCCGGCTCGGCGATTTTCTGAAAGACAAGGAAACGTGGCGGGATTTCCTCCGCCATATTCGGCATGAATTAGGCGATTGGGCCGCAAAGAATCCTCCGCCGCCGCAGCCAAATGAAATCCATTTCCCGCAGCGCCAGGATTGAGGCGATCACCCAGACACCAGCTTCCGTATCGCTTTGAAATACTGGCGCAGCCCTCGCACAATCAGATCGTTATGACCCGCACCGGGAACCGAGAGGAATTCCTTCCTCTTCGCTTTGCACCCTTTGAAAAGCGCCTCGCCTTCCTCGAGGGGAATAATGAAATCCTCCTCGCCGTGAATAATGAGAGTGGGCGCCTCTACTCGCTCGATTTTCTTCAGATTGTCAAATCCGCACGTCTCTTCCAGTTCCTTAAGCGATGGCCCGCCAAGACGGTTTATCAGGGCAAGCGGGTTTGAAAAACCGCTCTCGATAATCAGGCCGCTTATGCTCTTGCCAGCTTCTGCGGCAATCTCGAGCGCCGCCGCACTGCCCAACGAGCGCCCCATAACGAACAGCCGCGAATATTGATAACCGTGATCCGCCAGCCCCTTCCCCGTCTGCCGATACACGGCGAGCGCGTCATCCAGCAGCGTCGAGACTGTTGGCCTTCCGCCGCTCTTGCCGTAGCCGCGATAATCCACCACCAGCAGCGAAATCCCGTTCTCCAGATAGAACGGCGCAATCATGTCGTAATCGGATGCAATCTCTCCGTTGCCGTGAAACAGCAGGATTACCGGCGCATCTTTGTCCGCGGGATGAAACCGCCCGCCTATCTCAATATCATCAGCAACGGAAAACCGAACCGTTTGCTCGTCATCCGGCGTATTGTCGCGCCGCGGATGAAATAGAATTCTCAACACATCGGCTTGATCAAGCCTCTTGCATTCTTCTCGAGACATCGCTGAATATACCTTCCTTTCACTCTAAAAGGAAATTTGCGGCTCCCGCCGCAACCGGGCCTGACGGCATCTTGCTGCAGTCACCGGCCCGCCCGCCCACGCTCGTTCACCTAGTGACCACCCCTATCAAACATATCCGTGCCGGTCCGTGTTCGTCCATGTTAGTCCGTGTGCCGCTCTGCCCGTGCCCGTCCCTTCAGTCCGTGTCAGTCCGTGTCAGTCCGTGTTCGTCCGCGTTCGTCCGTGTTCTTCCACTCCCGGAGCATCTGCAGTATCTCAGTGTTTCCGCCAGAGGCCGCAGCGTTAAGCGCCGTCTCGCCGTCTTTATTTTTCAGAGTTGGATCGGCTCCTCGCTCGAGCAGCATGGAAACCGTTTCCGGATATCGCCTGAACGCGGCAAACATCAGCGCAGTCCAGCCTTCCTTATCCTGTGCGTTCACGTCGGCGCCGCCTTCGAGCAAGGCGTCGACGATCTCCGCCCGGCCCCACGAGGCCGCGTGCATCAAGGCCGTCGCGCCGTTTTTGTCCTGCATATTCACATCCGCGCCATGCTCGATAAGCGCCTTCGCTATCTCCGTATGGCCCTCGCTTGCAGCCCACGTCAATGGACACCATGTATCGCCTTTTCTTTCATTAGCATTGCAGCCTCTGTTCAGCAGAAGCTTCACCACATCAAGATGACCTTTCTGTACGGCGATCACTAGAGCCGGTTGTCCCCCCGCCTCCCGTGTATCAGGGCTGATGCCCGCATCGAGCAGCAACGTGACTATTGGCTGATCCCCTTGCTTTACGCGGTTCACCAACTCCTCTTCCGAACACGCAACATTCATTTGCTCCAATTCACTGCGAGCCTTTTTGGCCTCATCGGCAACAGCAATCGCCGGCATGAACAAGACCACCACGAAAACAACTGCGAGGCTGCGAATCATATGAATCCCTCCTCAAAACACAAAAAAGACAATCCGCAACAAAGCCCGCTACAGCCCGAGCAGCTTTTGCGCGTTCCCTCCAAAAATCGCCTCTTTGAAACTATCACTGATCGAAAGCCCTTTGACCGCATTCACACAGTCGCCGAAATTATTCAGCGGATTATCAGTAGCAAAGAGCAGCTTGTGCTCGATGCCGCTCGCGCTGTACGCGTCCCACGGAAACAGGCTATACAAATCCTTGAAAGAGGAAATATCAACGTACACGTTCTCATGGCGCGCCGCCAGCGACCACGATTCCCAAACCCAGGGGAAACCGCAGTGCCCGAGCACAATCTTCAATTTCGGGAATTTCAGCGCCACGCCCTCGATCAGCATCGGCTGGCCCAACCGCGCATCGGTCCCCGGCGTGCTCCGCTGATGGGAGGCATGGGTCCACACAATGATCCCGAGTTCGGCCGCCATTTTCCAGAGCGTGTCGTGGCGAGGATCATCAAACCTGAAACCCTGCATTGGCGGCACAAGTTTCAGCCCGCGCGCTCCCTGTTCCCTCACTGCATGCTCGAGCCTGTCGACTGCGAGACGCCCCATGCCGGGATCAACGCTGCAAAAAGGGACGAATCTGTCCGGGTGCTGCCGGCTCATCCGCTCAACGTCCTCATTCGTTACGACCACCGTCCCATACGCGGTCGAATAATCCGCGGCAACAATGACGGCCTTATCAATGCCCGCTCCATCCATCTCATGGATAATGGCATCAAGCGACTTCTCTGTAAAAATCCAGCGGAAGCCCGCCATCAGCGGCCCAAATCTTTCTTCCTCCTCCCCGTACATCCGCTTCAGCGCCTCTTCCGGACTCGGCACAACGGTCGCCTCCTTGCAGAACGGATGAATATGGAAATCTACAATCATCGCCGCTCCTCCTCAATCCCACAGTGCTTTACCTTTTTGCATTCTATCAAATCTCCTCTTCAATTGAAAATCAGCCGGACATGCCCGCATCGAATGGAAATGTTATGATATATCAATGAATCCGCAATCAAAAAGAGGTGCGCGCATCACGTTCCTCGGGCACTCGTCGGCCCTCATTTCGATTGCTGATAAGAATATTATCACCGATCCGAACCTCAGCCGGCGGATTTCCCTTTTCATTCGAAGACGAAGCGCGCTTCCCTTTACCGCCGCCGCGCTTCCCCGAATCGATCTGGCGCTTGTCTCGCATGGACATTACGACCATCTCGATGTGCCGACACTGAAGAAATTGGGGAAGGATGTGCCGGTTGTGGCGCCTCCCGGCCTCGAGCGAGTCCTCAAGCGTGCTTCACGACAAGTCATAACGCTCGCTCCATGGGAACAGATCAAGCTCCAACAGGTGAACATAACCGCGGTCCCCGCAAAACATTTTGGGGGGAGGCCGCCGCTTTACTTCTGCACCGGCTACCAGGGATACATCATAGAAGGAAGCGCCGTCATCTACTTCGCCGGCGATACCGGTCTCTTTGACGGAATAAGCGATATCGCCAATCGGTGGAAAATTGACGCCGCCCTGCTGCCGGTCGGCGCATATGAGCCGCCGCCTTTCAGAGAAAACCACATGGCGCCCGAGGATGCCGTCGAGGCCGCGCATATCCTTCGAGCACGGGCGCTCATACCCATCCATTGGGGAGCCTTTAAGCTCTCGCTCGAGCCGTTCACCGAGCCCATACCTCGACTGTTGCAGGCGGCCGAGCGGGCCGGCATGAAAGAGACCATCCGCGTGCTGGAGCCGGGGGAATCATTAACCATCGGTCCCCTACCCGAGAGGGAACTGTAGCCTGACATGCATTTTTGCCCACGCAGCCGGTTTGTGATAGAATTCTAATTCAAAAAATCGTGCCCCCGGCGCAAACGCCGGCGGCTTCGAACAGGAAAGGGCGCGTCAGATTGAAGAACCGCGAGTTGATTCAGCAGAAGATCGAGGACAGCGTACGCGTGAAACAACGGTTTTCCGATGAACTGCTTTCCAACATTGAACTAACCGCCGAAAAAATCGTAGACTGCTACCGCAACGGCGGAAAATTGATTCTGTTCGGCAACGGCGGCAGTGCGGCAGATGCCCAACATATCGCCTGCGAACTGGTCGGCCGTTTTCTCAAAGAACGCCGGCCGCTGTTCGCCGTCGCGCTCAATACCAACTCCTCCGTTCTCACATCAATCGGAAATGATTACGGCTACGACCGCATCTTTGAGCGGCAGGTGGAGGCCTCTGCAAAACCGGAGGATGTTGTCATCGGCATCAGCACGAGCGGGAATTCCCCAAACATCATTCGAGCCATCGAGGCGGCCCATCGGATCGGCAGCACAACGATCGGCATGACCGGTCTCTCGGGCGGTTTATTGAAGGGAGCGGCCGATATCCTCCTGAATGTGCCCTCCGGCGAAACACCGAGAATCCAGGAATCCCACATTCTCATCGGTCACATCATCTGCGAATTAGTGGAGCGTGCCATCGAGGAGGAGAAACAATGACGGAGCCGGAAAACGACAGCCAGTTCCGCTGGTATCCGGCCGCCATGGTCAACATCACCAATCGGTGCACCCTGCGCTGCAAGCACTGCTTCATTTATCGCGATGGAAACCCCAACCAGCCCGAGCATGAGATGGAGACAGACCTGATGCTCCGCTCGCTGACGGAGTTGCAGCAGCGCCACAATATCCACACGATGCTGTGGATGGGCGGCGAACCTCTGCTGAGGCCGGACGTGCTTCGTGAGGGCTCGAAGATTTTCCAGCAGAATAACGTAACGACCAATGGCACGCTCGACCTGATCGATCTGCCCAACTGCATCTATGTCGTCTCCGTCGATGGCCCGCCGCAGATCAACGACTCGATACGGGGCAACGGCGCTTTCGAGCGCGTCATGCGGACACTGGCCCGCGTGCCCGACGTTTTCGGCCCTACCGTTATGGTGCAGTGCGTGGTTACGAAACTGAACGAAGACCACCTCGAGGAACTGGTCGAACGCTTGCTCCCCACGCGCGTCGAAGGAATGACCTTCTCATTTTACGTGCCGCGCCGGATAGACGACTCCGACTTCACCTGGGGATCGCTCGATCGCCGCGATAAAGCCGTGCTCGAAGTCATTCGCCTGAAGAAGAAACACCCGGATTTCATCTGGAACAACAGCCGCAGCCTCGAGCTGACTCTTTCCCAAAACGCTCGGGCAGTTGTGAAGCAATGCCTCTCGAAACGCTTCGTTCTGCCCCTCTGGCTCGAAGGTGACAAATTCATAAACCCGTTTTGCTGTTACGGCAACGACGTCGACTGCGAGCTCTGCGGCGCGTGGGTCGTTTTCCATCTTGCCGCCAGAAGGGAACGCAGTCCGATTGCACCCGATCCATCTCCGAAATAGCCAAATGGCGACGAAAACGGTTTCATTTGACAACTGCGGGAAGATTTTATACAGTTCATATGCCGAACGATGTCCCCGCATGCATTTGTGGGACGGATGGAAACACCGACTGGGGAAAAGGGGCGAAACCGTCTCCATTTTTCACCTGTCGGTTTTTTAATTGCGCCTCTCCAACAATAAGACGGACCCGATGAATATTTCGGACATTGAAAAGATATTTGAAAAGATGCGCAAGGCCGGGCACGGCTCGCTCATCAGGTTCGATGCTGCCGGCAAAGGGCAGGCGGTTGAAGGCATCATTTTTGAACCGAGTGACGGGCGCCCTCCCGGCTTCGAATCGGGCATTTTTGTCAACGTCCCTTCCGATACTGGAGCCACCTACTACTTCGATTTTGAGGCCTCGAAACAACAGGGGCGGATCGTCGTGCAAAAGCTGGACATGAAGAAAACCGAGCCGGAACCCGTGGTCCCGGAAGAATTCCTGAAGGAGTTTGAGCACGTCAGACAGGCGCCTGATGTTAAAATCGGCGGCGGAGCCGTTGGGGAATTGTACTCAAAGTACAAAGGGCTTATTGAACTGAATAAATGAGAGTCTGATCCGCCAGTCTTCTTCCACCGATTGAGAGGAGGGCCGCATGGTTGAATTGGCCGACGACAAGTATGCAAAATACGAGAAGTATCGCCCGTTGGTCGAATCGATAGAGCTGTTCGACGGCATCGAATTCAAGAACTGTATCAAAATCATGGCGATGGCCCTGCAATCGAAGATCATGACCGGCGATGTGATCTTCCGCAAAGGCGACGCCGGCCGCGAAATGTACGTCGTTCTGAAGGGCCGGGTTCAGATCGTCGATGAGGACGTACGAGGAGATCGCACTCTGGCTGTGCTCGGCGAGGGTGAGACATTCGGAGAAATGGCGTTCTTCGAAAGAAAAGAGCGGTCCGCTAAAGCCGTGGCCATGGATAACTGCATCTTGCTGGCGCTCGATGAAGACCGCATTCAGCGGCTGCTCACCAAATCGGTGGCCGTCCGCCTTTTGTTCAACCTCTCGCGCATGCTGTCGCGGCGCCTGCGCGACACCAATCTTTTGCTTGCCCGCGCGAAGGAACACTAGTATGGAAGCGGCTGCTGCACGGGCGGCTGTTCAACGCGACAAGAGAAAAGCTCATGTGGAGGAATAGCAAATGCTCGGTTTCGTGGGACGCTTTCTGATCAATCTCCTGCTTCTCGCATTCGTCGCCTGGCTGTTTCCCGGCATCGAAATCGCCGGTATCCTGGCCCTCCTGTTCGCAGGAATCGTCTTCGGATTGCTCAATTCGTTCGTCAGGCCGCTCCTCATCCTCATTACCCTTCCCATTTCCATTGTGACGATCGGATTGTTCGTCTTCGTCATTAACGGCTTCCTGTTCTGGCTGACGGCACGAGTGGTGATCGGATTCTCCGTCTCCAGCATCTGGACGGCGATTGGAGGAGCCTTCATCTACAGCATCTCCAGTCTGGTCGTGAGCCTGTTCCTGAGCGATACCGGGCGGATCGAAATCATCCAGTTCAGAAAATAAGCTCGCGGCCCGTTTCCACTTGCCTGCCGCCGAAGCGTGCAACCGCTCACCCTTGAGCGAGACCAAACATGCTTCATGTCTCGCTTCTGTGTCAGATCTGTCTCACTGTCGTTCCCATGGTTTCTGAGTCTCACGGACTTGGAAGCCTGTGCCACTGAAGACCTTAAGAAACTATATGGCCCTGTGTTCAATTAGTGGATATCTGCAACTTATCTCTCTGCAGGCAGGATGCCTGCGCTACGCCGGATATCGCCGCTGCCCTTTATTATCGGGCCGAATTCATTCGGTTGGTCTCCGCGCCTGCAAGGATTTTCGCCAGAAAATACTTTCAATTCCTTTCACCATTTGAATACTTCCCACGTTGGTTGATTTTTTTACAATGGATGATTTATAATTATCCATTCAACCCCAGTTGCTCCAATCCGATCAGAATGCATAGAGGAGAATGTTCATGGTGAAACTTGGCGGGGTTATCAGGAAGGCTCGAATGAAGAAAGGCTTCACGCTTGACGACGTGGCCTCGCGATGCGGATACTCCAAAGCCTTGATATCACGGATCGAGAACGATAACGTGTTTCCCTCAATCGAGTCGCTGTCGAAGATAGCCGGCGTCCTTGACTTTCCGCTCTACGACATTTTTGCGTCAATACCCTACGAGGAACCGGTCGTTCTGCGCAAGAACGAGCGCCAGAAGTTTCACGTGAGTGAAGGAGAGTTCGACCTCGAGTTTCTCGTTCCCAACCCGCGCAACGTGACGATGCTGCCTGTCTTTTACAGCGGCGACCCTATGGCGCACTCGACGGCGCGAATGGGCGAACACATCGGCCAGGAATGGGCTTTCGTGCTGAGCGGGAAAGTCGAAGTGACAGTCGGCGATAGAAAATACGTCCTCAAGGAAGGCGACTCCCTCTTTTTTAATTCAGCCGTTCCCCACAAATACGTGAACTTCGGAACCGAATTTGCATGCGGCGTCTGTATTACTATCCCCCCGAGCTATTGAGGGATTTCCCTTCGCTCGCGCAGTGTTATCATTCCTTCAGAGCAAGAGAGGAAGTGTCATATCACCTCCGGGAGATCGATGAGACTCCCGCCTACAAAATGGGCTCATCCTTTATCCCAGCCGGTACACGCTGACGTCCTGGAAATTCTGAACGAGGACATACTCCTCCACCGAGCACTTGAACAAAGTACATCCTTCCTTATCAAGGAATTCACGCAGATCGGGATGTTTCCGGAGAAAAGCCGACCGCAGAACCTCATCTTCCGTCCCGGTGACGGGTACGGCCTTCCCAACAGCGGTCACCGCAAAATGGGTGCGGGATCTCTCCGGATTTCGATTATCGATAAGCAAGGCGACAGAAGGATTATGCGACATGTTGCGATATTTGCGCGTGTCGCGGTCGGTGGCAAATAGAAGGCGCCTGAGGTCTTCCGTTGCTGCGAAAGCCATCAGGCTCGTATACGGCCCGTTTTCGCCCTGCGTCGCCAGAACGGCCAGGCGCTGGGTCTGAAAGAGATTTTTTAGAAGCCGCCTCATCTGCTTCTCATCCATGTCTTCTCCACTCCTTCCCTCAACGTCTTTCGCAAGAAAGCTCGTAGGATCGTTGTCAACTGGATTAGAGCATGATCAAATTTCCCCCTTTGGGTAAGGGGGACTAAGGGGGATTTCGGCTTTGGAGATATCCATCACACGTGAATCCCCCCTCCCCTCTTTCAAGAAGTGGGAGGAAGAGAGTGATGGCTCTGAGAACAAGCCCTGTAGAGCACCGGAGTCCCCGCAAAATCATAGCCTTCCAGGTACGCCCGTTTCTCCATTTCCCGCAGTTCCCGGACGAATGCATGCTTTGCGATATCGCTGCGTGGCGACTTGATATCTCCTGCCGCCGGATTAAAGTGCTTGCGGTAATGCGCATAATGCTTGAGCATGATCGAGCCGATTCGGGCGTGGGTAGACGGTTTGCGCAGCAGCATCAGGACCTCGCTCTTCCACTGATCCGCAAACGGCTGAGAGAACTTTGAAGGCATCGCGGCAAGGCGCCGCCCGATTTCCGCCGACTCCTTCGGGGCGACCTCCTGGCACATGAATTTTAAAAGATGCCAGATGTCGTAAATGTGTTTCTTCGAGTCGATCTCCTGATGTTTCAACCACACGAATGAATGAAGGCGCCGCCGCCAATCCCACCATTTCACCGGACTCTCAAGGTCGATCGCCGGTATCAGAAAATATCCATCTTTCAGGAGCAGCGAACCGAAGGCGCCGGGCGGTTGGCCAAGCCGGCGATCCCTGAGCGTCGTCCGATACACGCCGCACGAGGGGCTGCCTTCCATGAAGACAAAGGCCGCGACCTGAGCCTGCCTGAGAGTATCGAGCGACTTCAGATAGCCCTCCTTTACGAGCGTGGTCACATCTTCACCCGCTCGATTCTTCATTTTGGCGGCGCCCGACCAGAACTCGTGCCCATTGCCGCCCGAAAGGCGCACGGGCGGCCGCGGAACGCCGAGACCGGCGTTGACCTCGGGGCACACCGGCGTCCAGATGAAATCGCTCTTCTCCCTGCCCAGCAGGAGCGGGCGATCCCAGCCCCGGTGATTCCAGCGAACAGTCGCCCCGAAATTGCACGCACTGATGCCAATCTTGATTCTGTCGGTGATGATTTGGGCCATGAGGGTCTTCTTGATTTTGATTATGCGGCGCTCTCGCCTGATCTGAGGGAGGCGGCAGACGCACTCGTTCCGGAACGTCAGTAAATCAATTTTGCTTCTTCAGCGCCAATCCCGCAAGCTGGTCGGCCCGCTTGTTCTGCTCGCGGGGAATGTGGCGGATGCCGAATCTGTGGAATGTGCGCCGGAGCGCTTGTGCCTCGCTGACGAGGGGAAGGAGCGACTTGCTCTTGATGCCATATTCGCCCTTCATTTGCCGGACCACGAGTTCGCTATCGGACAGGCACTTGACCTCGGTCGCCCCGAGCCGCCTCGCCTCTTCGAGCGCGCGGATAAGGGCGGTATATTCAGCGTAATTGTTGGTGGCCTTCCCAATGGCCTCGCTGACCTCGCTGAGCGTTTCGCCGTTTTGATTTTTAACGACAATTCCGATCGCGGCCGGGCCGGGGTTGCCGCGCGAGGCGCCATCGAAAAAGACCGTCACTTTCTCGTGACGTTCACGCGAATCCGGCTTCTTCGGTCCGGCGGCTGGCTTTGTTTTTGGCCGCTCCGACCTCAGAAACCTTCTCTCTTCCAGCTTTGCCTGCCGGATCGAAGCGAGGAATTTGCCGTACTCGACTGAAGCCGCAAGCGCATCGATCGCGCGCGTAAAACTGGAATAAACAGGAATCTGCTTTGCTTCAAGTTGTTGGAAAAGGGCTTCATGATTGTTCTTATAACCGATCGAGCAGAAAGCCACCGGCTTGCCCGGGTACTCTTCCTGCATCTCTTTGATGAACTCGAACGAGTAGCCCATTCCGGCAAACGGAGTCCATGTGACGATGAGGCATACCTGCGTGTCCGGGTTCGAGAGCGCACAGCGAACGGTCTTTTTGAACGCGGGCATGAAGCCGACCGTTTCCGTCAGCGGCTCGATATCAAATGGATGCCGAACGGTCGCCCACAAAGGATATTCTTTCTGGATTTCGGCCAGTATCTCATTGGAGAAATGCGCGAGCTGGAATCCCGCCTTCATGGCGGCGTCCGTCGACATGACCGCCGCTCCACCCGACAACGAAACGATTGCCAGCCGGTTTCCCTTCGCCACCGGCTGATACGCAAGCATCTTGGCGTAGTCGATGAGTTTCTGAAAGCAATCGACGCGGATAATGCCGGCCTGCTTGAAAGCAGCCGATGTGATCGCGTCGTTTCCGGCCATCGAACCTGTATGCGACATCGCAGCGCGAGCGCCCTCGCCGGTCTCGCCTGATTTCAGCGCGAATACTGGCTTCTTCAATGCCGCCGCGCGTGCGGCATCCATGAAGCGCCTGCCGTCCTTGATCGCCTCGATGTACATCATTATCGCCTTGGTGTGCTCATCGTCCGCGAGATATTCGAGAGCGTCGGCGTCGTCGACGTCGCATTTGTTGCCCAGTCCGATCACGCGGCTGATTCCGAAACATTCGGATGACAGAATCCATTCCAGTAGCATTCCAGCAAACATGCCCGTCTGCGCGATGAAGGCAACCGGTCCCGCCTTTACCTCCTGCAGCGGAACGAACGTGGTGGTGAAGCGATCGATCGGGTTCAGAATCCCGGTGGTGTTGGGACCGATGACGCGAATGCCCGCCACCTGCGCAACATCGAGCAACTCCTGCTGGCGGCGCTCGCCCTCCTCGCCGGCTTCGGTAAATCCGGAGGAAATTATTACAACTCCTTTGACGCCTTTGGCTGCGCAGTCGCGCATTGCTTCCAGCGCGCCCGACGCCGGTATCGCAAAAATGGCGAGATCGACCGGTTCGGGTATCTCTATCACCGAGCGATACGTGGTAAGCCCTGCGATCGGCTCGGCTTTCTGATTGACCGGAAAAATCTTGCCTTCATATCCGATATTGAACAGGTTCGCCATGATGATGCTGCCGAACTTCATCGGATTCGTCGAAGCGCCGATGATAGCAACGCTTTTTGGGGTGAGGAAAATATCCATTATTGCCTTTCAGTTTCGAATATCACTTTAACGCTATCCTGTATGGGGTGTGTTCGAGATGCTATAATCCACATCATTCGGCGGGACCGCTTGGAACTGCGCTTGCCGATGCAATCTTTCTTCGGAGTTCGGCAAATAAATCTTGGGGCTATTTCTTTGTCACTTCGATCGTGCCTGCGTCCGCATCAAGCTTGATCCAGTCGCCGTTCTTGATGACCTTGAACGGGTCTTTATCGAGATCGGTCATCATCGGGATGTCGGCAATCGCGCATCCGAGCACACAGAGCGAATCGAGTTCCGTATTGATGATGGCCGCGGGTGCGACTCCGAGCCGGGCTGCGATATTGATGTAGGCCGACGTGCCTGAAGAGCCTTTCGTGAATCGGAAAATGAAGACTTTTCCGGCAAAGCTTTTGCCCTCGAACTTGCTGCCGACTTCATGAACGACGCCGCGCGTGGGGTCCGTTCCGCCCCAGAACGAGACACGCTCATCCGCGATCAGAGCCTCGCCCTCCGCCTGCCCGCCGACCACCTTCCTGCCTTTTATTGTCAATGTTTTCGCCATTGCGCTTTATCCCCTTCTTTCCGGCTTGCTGAAGATCAGCTCCTTCTTCCTTTTATCGCCGCCTCGACACAATCGCGCGTATTCGCGAAATGCACCTGCGCCCCGATCTGCCCCGGCGCATAATATGCCTGCTTTACCGAATTCGTCATGTACCTCTTGTTGCGCGCCATCTCGATCTGACTGATGCACGGGCAGGTATCGGCCATGATCTTGCCGCCGGCATCGGAAATCATTTTGTCATACCCAAGCTTCTCGGCGTATGCGCGGATCGATTCGGTCGTACAGACCCAGAACTGCGTGTTCGGAGAAACTTTCCGCCCATCAAGCAGGTGAGCCGCCTCGACGATCTCCGTCAACGTAGCATGCGGGCACCCGAGCATCACGATGTCCACCTCGGGCGAGGGACAATTATTCAGCCGCTTGTAAATTCGCTTCTTCTCTTTGTTGGTGAATTTGTGCCGGCTCTTCGGCTTGCGGCCCTGAAAAGCGGCCTCGACCGTCGGCGCTTCGGGAGTGATTCCGGCTATATGAAACATGCCGACGCCGCCTTCGGTCGCAAGCGCGGCGCACAGTTCCTTCGCTTCCTCGAGCGCGGGCACACGGCAGTTTTTGAAGACGGGAACTCCGAGCCCCGCCTGTTCTCCTCCAAAGTAGCCGAGCGTGCCCCAGTCGGACAGATTTTCCAGGTCGGCTTCGACCTCAATCAGAATCGTGCCGCGACGGTTCTTGGTGATGTGGTTGCCGAAATACGGGATGAAGCCGGTGACAGCCGCCGGCATCGTCGATTCCGCGCCCTCGCGATTAGTTCTCGCGCCGAGGATGCCGTTCGCATAGCTGATCGCGGCCGATTCCATCCACGCGCAGGTCTGCCCCTTCAGCGGAGCGTTGCCCATGATCTCCGGCGCGCACGTCCAGGTAAGCTGGATGCCCGCCTGCGCGGCGATCGGAACGAGCGAAGCCTGCAGCTCATAGCGTGATTCCTCGATGCCGAACTCGCGCCATTTCCTGAAATCGAGGAAGCCGACGTGGGTCGTCGTCGGCACCTTTACGCGGTGCTGGCCGAACATCTTCAGCAGGCCTACCACCTGCTCGGCGTCTCCGCCCATCGGTATTGTGAATACGGTGTGCACGTTCTGAACGGGAATCAGCTTCTCCGCGCTCATTGCCTCACCGTATTTCACCAAGTAATTCATCGCCATCGCGATGATCGGCCCCTGCTCGCCCTCGAGCATCGCCCGCTGTTGTTTGGTCAATTTCATCGGCGTCTCCTGTGATCTGTGAATGGGCTGGCCCCACGGCTTTAAGATTTGGGCTTCGAAAACTCTCCTATTTTCGGCCTCATCAACTCGATCGTCTCGCCGTCGAAGCCCTTGAAGAAAACGACCTCATAAATCCCCAGGTCCTGCGGCTTCGAATAAAACTCGATCCCCTTCTCCCTCAGCTTTCGGCAGATTTCTTCGAGTTCATCAACTACGAACGCAACATGCATGTACCCGAGGTCGCACTGGCGCCGCTCAATTTTCTTGCCCTTCGGCTCGTAGAACTGGAACAACTCGATCCGACAGTTGTTCAGCCGCATCATGCAGATGCGCTCCTTCACGCCCGGCAGACTGATCACGGTGCCGAACTCCGGAATGTTTTCGATCGTGGCATCCCACTGGATCTCAAATCCTAAAATGTCGCGGTACAACTCGAGCGACCGGTCAATGTCGGTCACGCTCAAGCCGGTATGATGGACTTCTTTTAACATGTTGATTCTCCGGTCCTTTCCACGTACATGAAATTGGCTCTCTGGCACGGGCATCATAAAACGTGCGGAACCAATTGTCAAGCATCACATAAGCGGGCGTCGCGCCTCCAGTCGCGCCCCTCGCCACAAAAGGATTGACAACCGGCATCCCGCCAGATAGAATTCCCCTGTCATTGCAAACATGCAGCCCCCCATTCCTCTCCCCAAAATTACATCTGTCACAGTCGCAGCATCCAGGAATGGGGAATACCACCACATTCGAAGGAGACCGATCATGTTCACCTATATCAAATACGCCGAACGCCTCGAACGAATTCGCGAGGCGCTGAAACAAAAGAAAATCGACTGCCTCGTGGGGACGCGGCTGAAAACCATCACGCATGTCTCCGGCGCGTTCGTTCCCTGGCGCAGCGTCGCCATTATTCCCGCTGACAGCGAGCCGCGCCTGATCACGCTGATGCTCGATGCGGAGCGCGTCAAAGACGATTCATGGCTTAATGTAGTTATCCCATATGGACCGTCACAGGGGGCCGGTTTCGTCGAATCAATCGTCACGCAGATATCCGACCTTGGCCTCGAGCGCGGCACAATCGGCATCGAGAGCGGCTCGAGTTCGTATCTTCCCGAAGGCTACATCACCCTTGCCGAATACGAGGAACTCCGCTACCGGCTGCCCAATGCAAAACTGGTGAATGCGGCCGACGTCTTCGATCAGCTCACGCTCATTAAGGAAGACGAAGAAGTCAAGCTGATGCGCCAGGCAAGCGCCATCTGCGACACCGCCCATGAGGCCGTGCTGCGTGAACTGCGCGCCGGCATGACCGAAAAACAGGTCGCCGGCATCGCCGAGAAAGCGGCGCGCGATGCAGGCAGCGAATTCGCCTGGACGTTCACCGGCGGAATGGAGATCGCCTCCGGCTACCGCACCGCCTACGCGATGGGAGGGTGCACTCCTGCGACCGACAAGATCATTCAATGCGGCGACGCTGTCCTTCTCGATATTCATGCCATGTACGGGCTGATGCTCGGCGACGTCTCACACAATGTCTTCGTCGGCAGGCCCACCACAAAACAGAAGGAAATAGCCGCCGCTTACGTCGAGACGTGCCACACGCTGATCGACGCCATGCAGCCCGGCATCACGCTCGGCGAGGTCGCACAAAAGGTCACTTCGTTCGTGGCGAAGAACAACTGGGACGACATCGTGCTGCCCGGCTACGGCCACGGCATCGGCCACTTCGGACACGAATGGTACCCGTGCGTCGTCGAATACCCGCAGGAGGGCAACACGGAGCCGGAGTTCGAACTGAAACCCAATTACATCCAGATGATTGCAATCGTCGCGAACCGGCCGGGTGTCGCCGGATTCAGATTGGAGAGACCGCTTCTGATCACGCAGAACGGGAATGAGCTGCTTTCGGCGATGCCGATCGAACCAGCCATTCTCGATCAGGACTGCCTCTGCGAGAAGTGATCCTGTATCCAAGCTCTTATATATCTGGCCAAATCTCGCGCTGCTTTTCTCCCGCCGTGTATCCCTGTCTTCGGTCGCTTCCCTCTTTTGCGTCCGTGCCCGTCCGTGTGTCCGTGTTCGTCCCTGTGTCTGTGTCGCCTGTCCCCCCCTCGCCCGCCTCTTTCTCTCCGTCTGCCCTGTCTTCGGTCGCTTCCCGTTTTTGTGTCCGTGCCGTCCGTGTCAGTCCGTGCTCGTCCGTGTGTCCGTGTGTCCGTGTCCACACCAACTACCCCGTCTCAATCCTGCTGCCGCGCCTGCTCGGCTTTGATCAAATAAAGTCTGACGTCGTTTTTCAACCACGTCAGAATCCCTTCAGCAGCATGTTCGGCGGCTTCATCAACTGTAAGCCCCGCCCGCGATGCTGTTCCAATCAATTGGCCGGTCTGGCTGTCCGTCAGGCGCAAGTGCATGCGAAGTCTATTTGATCTTTGGTCAAGGCTGAGCGTCCCGCCGACATGGTATCGTACGTCTCTACCAGAAATGTGCGCCGCCTCCCACACGATCCGAGGGCGTCCCGATTCCTCGTCAAGAATAAACGCCTCGAAAAGTTCGTCATCGGAAATCACAGTCGAGACAATTGTCTGAAGCTCCGTTCCTAGCTCCTCCAGGGAAAATAAATCAGAGCTTCCAGCACCGTCACCTGAAATGGTTTCCATCTCTTGCGTGGGGGCAGACAGTCTCTGCGGGCCCTCCTCGAGATAAGCCAGCGCCGCTCGATTTGCCGCCATCGCTCCGATCGCTACCGGAAGAGGCCCCGCCGGCCACGTGTCTTCGGCAGGAATGGTATAAATATCTTGGCCATCTTTCACCGATTCCTGATAAAGCGGAACCAGTCCGACTAGGGCGCACGACTGCAAAAAAAATAAGCAAATTACCGCCCCCAACCAGGTCGCATATGTCATTCTTCGTGTTCCCATCATTTTCCTTCAAGTTATCTGCAAAATGATGCTGCCGCGACCGGCTGTCGTCAAGAGGAAAGGAGAGTTGTCAAAGATTGACTAAACCCTATTTGGATGGTATAATTTCACCAATGGGTCAACGAAGCCTAAATCCTCTCGCTTTTACCACCGCATTGCCGAATCAACTAGATCCGGCGCTGAATCCGGTGCGCCCGGCAAAAACCGGAGTGAATAACTCGACTGCCGGGCTAGGGGCGGAAGATACTGTTCGCGGCTCGCGCGGCGATCAGGCGCAGGTAAACACCTTGGATTCAGCCGTCGGCGGTCTGCAAACAGAAGACACCAAGATAGACGGCGAGCGAACTCCTCTGCTTAACGCTGATCTTCAGCAGCAAACGGGCCAAAGAGCCTTGGGGCGGCGCCTGGACTTGTTCGGCTGATCCTGTTTTCCGTCGCGTTTTCCCGGCTATCCTTATCCCAACTTTTACTCCCGCAGCATTTTACCTGTAAGCTCCAGAAAAACATCTTCGAGAGAAGGGCTGCGAAACTGCATGTCCCTGATATCCAACCCCTTCTGTTGAGAGAGATTCAGCAGTTCGATGAGGCACTCCTTGACATCAGCCGTATAAAGCACCACATTGCCGTTGGCCATACTTACGGCCCCAACTTTGTGCAACTGGGAAAAAATTTCCCCGCTCACACCTGGTTCCACAGTGAACTGGATGACATGCTCCTTATTCAACCCGGCCACAAGTTCTCGCGGCGCATCGATTGCAATTATTTTCCCGTTATCGATGATTGCAACTTCGTCACTGAGTTTTTCGGCTTCATCCATATAATGCGTAGTAAAGAAAATGGTCTTACCCCGATCCTTGATGGACTCGATCAGGCGCCATACCTCATGCCGCGCCTGCGGATCCAACCCGGCCGTGGGCTCATCAAGAAAAACAATTTCGGGATCATTAACCAGTGCGAGCGCAAGCGCCAAGCGCTGCTGCTGCCCCCCCGAAAGCGCCGTTACGAACTGGTCCTCTTTCGTCCTGAGCGAGACAGCCTCGAGCACTTGTTCAGCCGGAACCGGATGCGCATAAAAAGAACGGAATAGATCAACAATTTCCTTTACCTTCAAACGTTCAAAAAGGCCGGTGGTCTGCAGTTGGACCCCGATCAACTGCTTGACCCGGTCGATCTCCTGCGGAATCTGCATCCCCAACAAGCGGATTTCGCCCGAATCCGGTTCTTTCAGGCCCTCGATCATTTCCATCGTTGTCGTTTTACCGGCGCCGTTCGGGCCAACCAGACAAAAGATGGTTCCGCGTTGGATCGAAAAAGAGATGCCGTCTACGGCACAAATATTGCCATAAAACTTGCGAAGGTTTTCGACGGTAAGTGCGTATTCGGACATAGAACGTCTCGTTTTCATGGGTTCTTTGCTTGCGGCGCCTATTGTAGCATTTCCTCTAAAGCCGAACAATGGGAATTTTTTTCCTTGCAATTAGATATGTCATAAACGCGAAATTTGACGAAAACGCTGAAAATCGTTACAATTTTAAGTGAATATTGATAAATGACTTCACTCATGTGCGGAAGCAGCCGAAGGCGGCATGAAGGAAGAAGCAGGATGATGAAGCATCTGAGAAAATTTAATGTGGTTCTCCTGGCGCTGACCGTTATTTTTCCACTTGGCGCTTCCGTTTTTGCGGAAATGTCGGAGCCGGAAGCCGTATCCGCTGAGGATCGGTTTATGTTCGTCGACGAGGTCAAGCCCGGCATGAAAGGATACGGCCTGACCGTCTTCTCCGGCACCACCATCGAACGGTTCGATGTGGAAATACTCAGCGTCGTCTACAACGTTTCCCCGCGCAGCGACCTCATCCTTGCGCGCATCTCCGGCGGACCGATCGCGGTCTCCGGCGTAATCGCGGGAATGAGCGGCAGCCCCGTCTATATCGACGGCCGCATCATCGGAGCGCTTGCATATTCCTGGCCCTTCTCAAAAGAGGCAATCGCCGGCATCACGCCGATTCGAGAGATGCTCGACATTTTCAAGTTCGAACGTGCCGGCGAACAGAAAACAATAACAAGGACCGGCGCTTCCGGCCAAAAAGGATGGGCCGAGACAGCCAATTATAAAGTCGCACTTCCGGTAATCAATAGCGAATATGCGACCATGAAACCCATCATGACCCCGATGGTTTTTTCCGGCTTCTCGCCGGAAGCTATTGAATTCTTCAAACCCCAACTTGAAGGCTATGGCGTCGTCCCCGTGATCGGAGGTTCGTTCGCCGAGCATCTTTCAGGTCTCGAAGTCCCCTTCGAAGAAGGATCGGCTATCGGCGTTCAACTCGTGCGCGGCGATTTGTCCGCCTCGGCTATCGGAACCGTCACGCTCAACGATAACGGGAAAATACTCGCCTTCGGGCATCCTTTCATGCTGTCGGGACCGATAGATCTGCCAATGACAACCGCATACGTGCACACGGTGCTGTCCAGCATGGTTGTATCCTCCAAGATGAGCACTGCCCTTAAGTCAGTCGGCGCACTGGTCCAGGATCGCAGCACCGGCATTGCCGGCATTCTCGGCGGATCCCCAAGCATGGTGCCCGTCGAGTTGCGGGTTCATGTGCAAGGCGAGCCGCCGCAAGAATATCATTTTGAGGTGGCGCGCAATCGGCAACTGCTCGCGCCGCTGGTGGGAATGGCCTTGAGCGGCTCGTTCACGAGCGCCTACAACAATTTCGGCAAATTCGCCGCCTCCATCCATTACGATATCGAGATGGATAAGTATCCTACCGTCAGCAATGACGACTTCGTCTCCGGCCTCGGCGGCCTGCCTATGCTGGCCTCGCTGGGACTTTTCCGGGACCTGAGCAGTCTGCTCAATAACGAGTTCGAGGAACTGACCCTCAAGAAGGTGTCCATTAACGTCGACGTGAAGGAAGCGGTCGATACCGCTCAGATCACCGGCGTTCGTATTTGGAAGAACACGCTGGAGCCGGGTGAAACAATCGACCTCAAGATCATCATGCAGCCATACATGAAAGCGAACTTGGAGCAGGATGTCAGTCTGAAGATACCGGACAACTTCCCCGAGGGACAGGCGTTCTTGCAGATATCGGCCGCCTCTCAAACGGCTGCTTTTGAAAGCATGCGCAATCCATACTCGCTCAGGCCAACCAGTATCGAGCATCTTCTTGAGCTCATCAATGAGCCCTATCCCGGCAATCGGATCGATATCCGCCTGCTCATTACCGATCCGGGAGTGGTCATCAACGGAGAAGAAATGGCGGCGCTGCCTTCATCCATCTTCTCCGTGCTTTCCCAAACCATCGGGAAGGAACCGATCGGGATAACCCGCTCGAGCATCCTTCTCGAAGAGCATGTGACCACCGATTATGAAATCTCCGGCTTTGTGACTGTGCCAATCACCGTCACTCGAAAAGCCTCATAAATGACTGACCGTTTCAGGTAAGGAGGAAGCAATTGAGAGGGCGAACCGTTCTTGGAGCAGTTGTCTTTTTTCTCATGATCACCTCAGCCGTCAGCGCGTCGGCCGTCACCAGTTCCCTTTGGGAGCAGAATACAAAAAACTCATTCGACGCCGGTGAGCCGGATGGCGTTTCCATCATCGCGCCGGGCAGAATCCTGCTTGCCCCAAAAGCACAAACGGCTCACCTGAACGCGCGCTATGCGTGGACGCTCGCCGAAGATTCCGCAGGGCGCCTCTATGCAGGAAGTGGCAGCGATGGCAGAATCTTTTTTATCAGTCCCAATGGAACGCCAGAGCCCTTCGCACAACTGAAATTGCAGCAAATATTTGCCCTGCTTGCGGGAAAAAACGGGACCCTGTACGCCGGTGGATTCCCCGGTGGGAAAATCTATACGATTAATCCCAAAGGAGAAGTCGCTGAACACTACGACACCGGCCAGGCCGCTGTCTGGGCGCTCTGGGAAACACAAGATGGAACTTTGATGGCCGGAACCGGCGATGACGGGAAATTATTCGCAATCAGTCCCGACAGAAAGGGCCGCATCCTGTACGACTCCCGTGAGCGCCGTCTGCTCTCGCTCATAGGCGACGATCGCGGAAATGTCTTTGCGGGAACCGATCAGAATGGGATCATTTATCGATTCGATAGAAAGGGGAAACCGGCGGTCTTCCATGATACGGAACTTGAAGAAGTCACCGCAATGACACTGGATGCCCAGGGAAACCTCTATGCGGTTTCATCGCCGGGCGACCTTTTCGTAAAGGTCTCACCTCCCCAAAATGCGCCAGCCGATATGTCTTCCGCACAAGCCCTTGGCCAAATCGATTTGTCCGGGAATGGGCACGGTGGCAATAACGGCCAGCCGACCGCCCCGCTTCCCGGAATCCCGGCAGTTCCGACTCCGAAAAAAAGAAGCTGCATAATCTATAAGATAGACGAAAACGGCGCCGCCTCAAAATTTTGGGTTTCGCCCGACCGGCTGATTTTTTCACTGGCGTTCGCGGGAGAACATCTGCTGGCAGGTTCGGGCGACGAAGGTACAATATATATAGTCTCACCCGGCGGAGAGGCCGGAACTTTTTTTAAGGCCGACCAAAAACAGGTATTGGCGCTGCGTCAAAAAAAGGACGGCTCGATAGCGGCCGGTCTGGGAAATGATGCGGCGGTAATTCAATTCAGCGGGGTTTATGCCGCGAAAGGAACTTTTTTCTCAAAAGTCCATGACGCAACAGCGGTATCGACATGGGGACGAGTATTCTGGGAAGCCGATACCCCCCGCGGGACCGGAATCCTTTTCTCAACCCGGAGCGGAAATAGCCAGGTCCCGGATGACACCTGGAGCGCATGGGGGCCCGATGGAGGAACGAGAGAGAGTTTCGTATCTCCGTCGCCGGCCGCACGCTACATCCAGTGGCGCGCAATTCTGCAAACGTCGGACCCAAACGAATCACCGGAGCTGCGCAAGGTGACAGTGGCATATATCCAGAATAACCTCCCGCCCAAAATCCACTCGATTTCTGTGGGCGGCAAAGCCCCAAATAACAATGACGCCGCCCCGAATGATCTGGCCGCCGCCATGAAGGCAATGCCCCCGGCAATGCCGCCATCTGCCGGCCAGGCCGAAAATAAGCCCGCATCAAACAATGAAGAGATCGTTAACGGTCCGAGCGCGAAAAATGCGAAAATCCGCATTCAATGGCAAGCTCAAGATCAGAATAATGACAAACTGAGATATGGCCTGTTCTTCAGAGGGGACGGCGAGCAGAAATGGAAGCCGCTGAAAAAAGACATCAACGAGAGCTTGTACGATTGGGATACTGAAACCGTTCCCGATGGCGAGTATCAGGTGAAAGTTGTCGCCTCAGATCAACCGGCCAATCCGGAAACTCTCGCCTTGGAGGACGAACGAATGAGTGACTTTTTCACCATCGATAATACCTCCCCTCAAGTTGAAGGATTGACCGCCGGCAAAGTGAAGGCTACAAGACGCTACCGCGTCTCCGCCAGTATCTCAGATCGTATCAGCCCCCTCAATGCTGTCCATTACAGCATCGATGCGGGTGAATGGCGGCCGGTCTTCCCCGAAGACGGAATTTTCGATTCCTCGGAAGAAACGGTTGTCTTTCAAACGGATGAACTCGAAGAGGGAGAGCACACGGTGGTCTTGAAAGCTGTCGATTACTACGGCAATATCGGCGCAGGCAAAATCACTTTCATCGCACAATGACAGCAAGAACAAGCAAAGAGCGAGGCAGAATCCTGGTCGTGGACGACGACCTGATTAACGCCGAGCTCTTGCAAACCAAGCTTGCCGCCAGCGGATATGATGTCGCAGTCGCCCATACCGCCGAAAAAGCCTTTAGCGAAGACAGGCGATTCCAGCCTCACCTGATCCTGCTGGACGTGGTGATGCCGGAGATGAGCGGGTTCGAATTGTGCAGACAGATCATGAAAATCCACGAGAACAAATACGTGCCCATCATCCTGGTCACCTCAATGGACGATCTCAGGAGTAAAGTGAAGGGACTCGAAAGCGGCGCCTACGATTACGTGACCAAGCCCTTCGATTCACAGGAGCTTCTGGCTCGCGTCCGCTCCGCCATGCGAACCAAGACGCTGTATGATGAGCTCAGCGCCACCCGCGAGAAACTCACTGAAGCCGAAAAACTCGCCGCGCTCGGCGAGATGGCTATCATGCTTCACCACGAAATCAACAACCCGCTTCAGGCCGTCGTCCTTTCCGCCGAAAATATGCAAAGCGACCTCCAGGAGGGTGTTCCATTATCCGGGGAAGATATCGAGATCATTCTCAAGAGCTGCAGCAGGATTCAGGAAGTGCTCCAGCGCATTACCCGCCTGAAGCGCGTGCGCTCAGCTCCGTATGTCGGACAAATGGGAATGCTTGATCTGGGCAAATCAACGGATGAGGAGAAATCTGAATAGACACTTATCGACATCACCGTCATAATTTCCTGCCGGACCGCTTGAGCAGTAGCGAATTTGTCACCACCGATACCGATGAGAGCGCCATCGCCAAACCCGCCCAGCGCGGCTCCAGAAAACCAAGAGCCGCAATCGGAATGCCTATCGTATTGTAAATCATCGCCCAGAACAGATTCTGCTTCACCTTTCGCAACGTGAGCCGGCCCAACCTGATTGCTCGAACCACATCCATCAGGTCGCTCTTCACCAGCACGACGTCGCCCGTCTCCTTGGCGATGTCCGTGCCCGATCCAATCGCGATTCCGATGTCCGCTTGCGCAAGCGCCGGAGCATCATTGATGCCGTCACCAACCATGCCGACCCGCTGATTATTCGATTGGAACTTCCTGATCGCCTCTATTTTTTCCCCCGGCATCACTTCCGCCTCAACCTCTCCTATTCCGAGATCGCGCGCAATAGCGTCGGCCGCCCTTCTGTTGTCACCGGTGATCATGCACGTCTTCAAGCCGAGCCGGCGCAGTTCGTCAAGCGCGCGGGCGGCATTTTGTTTCGGCGCATCGGCGAGAGCCACAAGGCCCCTGAGCTTGCTTCCCGAAGCCACATATACTATCGTCTTGCCGTCCGCCATCAGATCGGCCGCCGCCTCCTCTCCCCGGCCCATCTCAACGGAATATTGGCGCAGCAGCTTCAGGTTTCCTACAATTAACTCGGCATCGGCTCCATTATTCAGCCTGCAAATAATCCCTTTCCCGCCGGCTTCTTCACACGCCGACGGCTCCTCGATATGCAGGCCAAGTCTCTTTGCCTCTTCGGCTACGGCGCGGGCCAGCGGATGCGACGACTTGCTCTCCGCCACCGCCGCCAGCTCCAGCAACCCCTTCTCATCGAGCGATCCATCGAGCGCAACGACATCAGTCACACGAGGCGCGCCTTCGGTGAGCGTGCCGGTCTTATCGAAAACGATCGTCTGCAGCCGCGAGATGTTTTCCAGCACCGACGCCCGCTTGAAGAGGATGCCGCGATTGAGCCCGATTCCGCTTCCGACCATGATGGCCGTCGGTGTAGCGAGGCCAAGCGCACACGGACACGCGATAACCAGAACGGCTATTGCCGCCGATAGCGCGAAAATGAAAACGCTGCCTCCCCCGATTGCCGCCGGCGAGCCGAAGCTAAGCCACAAAATGAACGTCGCAGCCGCCGTCACCACGACTGCCGGCACAAAATAGTTCGAAACAACGTCCGCGAACCGCTGGATCGGCGCCTTGTCGCTCTGGGCCTCCTCCACCATCCGTACGATCTGCGAAAGAACCGAATCCCTGCCGACGCGCGTCGCCCGAATCGTGAGAAGACCTGTCCGATTGATCGTCGCTCCGATCACTTCGTTGCCCGGTTCCTTGTCCACCGGAACCGACTCGCCGCTGATCATGGATTCATCAATGCTGGAACTTCCCTCCACAATCACGCCGTCCACCGGAATTTTCTCGCCCGCCCGCACCACAACGACGTCATCGATCGTAACCTCGGACGCTGAGACTTCGCGCTCCGTCCCGTTCACCAGAAGACGAGCACGCTCCGCCTGAAGCTCGAGCAGTTTCCTCAGCGCCCGGCTCGCCCGCCCCTTGGCGCGAGCCTCAAGCATTTTGCCGAACCGGATGAAAACGATCAGTAAGGCGGATGTCTCATAAAATAGATGCGCCGAAGGCATATACGAGGGGAAAAAGGTTACCGCCGCACTGTAGAGGTACGCCGCGCTGATTCCGAGGGCGACAAGTACGTCCATATTGGCGAATCTGTTCTTCAATGAATGATAGGCGCCCGAATAGAAAGTCAATCCGGCAGTGAATTGGAGCAGCGTCGTGAAAACAAATAATACATACGGCTCAGCCGTCCCGAAAACATTCACGTACATCGAGGAAACTATTGGAATCGATAGGATAATGCTGTACAACAGCCAGTACAGATCGCGCTTGTCTTCCGGCTCCTCCTCGAGCTCCTCTTCAGGCGTATAGCCAAGATCGCGAACGACCCTGAAAATTTGCGATTTATCGATCTGAGATGAGTCAAATTCCACCGTCGCCCGCTCGGCCGCAAAATTCACCGACACCGATCTGATGCCGGCAGTCTGGCGGAGCCTGCTCTCGATCGTGCCCGCGCAGCTCGAACAGTGCATCCCGGACGGGCGGAATATGAGCGTCTCCGCCTCGCCGTCCCTCAGCGCCGCCCCGTAGCCGAGCGATTCCACTTTCTTCTTAACGGCTTCGGCATCGACGGCGCCATCGGCATATTCTACCGTCAGCGTCTCCGCTACCAGATTGACCGAAGCGGAAACAACGCCTTCGACCGCCTGCACTCCTCGTTCTATCGTGCGCGCGCAATTGGCGCACGTCATGCCCGATATCTTGAATCGGCTCCTTCGCGCAGGCGAATCTCGTGAAGCAATCGAATCGCCTCCAGACCCGGTCTCGTCCGACTCCCCTGAATCCTCGTCTGTTTCATAACCGGCCTCGATGATCGCCCGACGAATGGCGCCCGGATCGGTTTTCTTCTCGTCGTATCGAACATCCGCCGATCGCCGCTCGAGCGAAACGTCCGCACTCTCCACACCCGCAACATTCTTCAAAGCTTTCGTGACTGTCTGAACACAGTGGTTGCACGTCATGCCATTGACTGCAAATGTCTTCGCTCGCATCTCTATCTCTCCTCCATGTCGCCCTCTGCAACTATGGCCGTTATCGTTGGCGTTATCTTGCCCCGCCTGGCGAGCCAGTCCGCCGAAACGCGAGAAACCAGCACGCCGACTCCCAATCCGGCTACCGCTCCAAGACCGGCCCACGTGTCGCTGCGCTCCTCCCCCGGCAGATAGTACCCAAGCACAACGCCAATAAACATGGCGATAATGGGCACTATGTACGCGAGAAAAGAGGCGCCGATCAACCCGCCGCTCGACAACTCGATGCGAACCCGCTGATCAACCGATACCCCGAGCGGATCCCGGGCCTCAATGATCCTGGCGCCGCCTGTTCCGTGCACACAACTTGAGGCAACTTTACAGCTCGAGCAAATGCAGCTTTGCTGGACCTCCACGTGCGCGTGGCCGGGGCGCGTATCAATGACTTTCCCAACTTCGGCTTCCATAGCTTACCTTTCTGCAATCTACATCTTAAGACGAAACAGCAGCTTGATTATCTCCTCAAGTTTGGCGTCCTGCTCGCGCTCTGAACCCGAGCGGACGGCATCCCCAACACAGTGCTGAAGATGCTTCTTGAGGATGTTCGCCTCGACAACCTTTACGGCCGCTTCAATTGCCTGGAGCTGATACAGTATATCAATGCAGTAACGCTCCTCTTCGATCATCCGCTGTATCCCCCGTATCTGCCCCTCGATTCTCTTCAGGCGCGCAACTTGTTCTCTGTGAGTGGTGGCCACCTCAGCCATTTACGTTCTCCTGAATTTCGTTTTCCGAATACTCCCATTGCTTTAATTATACCATACCCCCCTTAGGTATGCAAGCCGGCAAGGCCTGTCCGGGCGAAGGGGGCTGGCTCCAATCACGGAATTCGCGTTGCTGGAGCGCAGCGACAGCCACGCGCCTCGCGTGGTCCCCGAAACTCGCCGGATTTCTCACCCCCTCTTTTTCCGTTCATGTAAATATTTCAAAATGCCCTGAATTACTTGATAATTCGGCCTCTTTTCCTATATACTCCATAGGAACTAATCCCGCTGGAGGAAAGAATCTCAATGAAGCCAAAAGAAGTGCCCCGTGAGCAGTTGCGCTTGACCCGCTGCCGCGAGGCGTGTCCAGCCGGAATCGATGTGCCGCGGTATATCCGCCGCATCCGCGAGGGCAAGTTCGACGAAGCGCTGGCGGTAATCCGCGAGCGCATCCCCTTTCCATCCGTGTGCGGCCATGCATGCTTCAGCCCCTGCGAAGCCGGATGCGCGAACCGGCAGTTCGGCGACCCGATCGCCATCCGGGCGCTCAAGCGGGCAGCCGCCGAAAAAGGCGGAGACCTTTGGCGCAGGAACCTCAAACTGGCACCCAAAACCGGAAAACGAGTGGCGGTCGTCGGATCTGGCCCGAGCGGACTGACGGCGGCATATTATCTCGCGACGCTCGGCCACGCCGTGACCGTTCTCGAAGCGCTCGAGGAACCCGGTGGAATGCTGCGCTTCGGCATTCCGAAATACCGGCTTCCCCGCGAAGTTCTGGACGCCGAAATCGAGCAGATCAGGCAGATAGGCGTTGTGATAGAGACGCGCCGGCCGGTCGAGTCGGTCGATCAACTCTTTCAACAGGGATTTGATGCAGTCTATCTGGCTTGCGGAGCACAAAAAGGAGCCGCGCTCGGTATCCCGGGAGATGACTTGCCAGGCGTCATCGACGGCATCTCCTTCCTCAGAAAAGTGAATCGGGCACAGAAGCTTGCGCTGAATGGCACGGTTGCGGTGATCGGAGGTGGAAATACCGCTGTAGACGCCGCCCGTTGCGCAGTCCGCCTCGGCGCCCGCGAAATTTTTGTCGTTTACCGCAGATCGCAAGCCGAAATGACTGCATACCAGGAAGAAGTTACAAGCGCAGTCTTCGAGGGTGTCACTTTTCTCTTTCTTGCCGCCCCCGTTCGCGTCGAACCAAAAAGCTCGCGGCTGGAGTTGTCCATGCTCCGAATGGAATTGGGAAAGAAGGACGCCGGCGGGCGGCCTGCTCCCATTCCTGTCCCTAACAGCGAATTCAGGATGACCGTTGACACCGTGATCGCAGCGGTCGGTCAAACCCCCGATCTCGCCGAATCTATCGGAGTAAAAGCCGGGCGCGACACGAAACGAATTGCAGTCGATCCGGATACCTTGTCCACCGGTACGAACGGACTATTCGCCGGAGGCGATCTGGTGAGCGGGCCGGCATCCATTATCGAGGCGATCGCCCACGGAAGAAAAGCGGCATCATCAATTGATAAATTCCTCGGGGGACCCGGCCAGATTGATCAGCCGCTCGCGCCGGTCGAGGAGAGCGTCGTTCTGGAAGATGGCGCAGCACAGCAAGAACGCATTTCGATTCCCTGCATTCCCTTGAGCGACCACCCCAGCAGTTTCCGCCCAATCGAAATCGGGCTGACAAAACAAATGGCAATGAAAGAGGCGGCCCGTTGCAGAAACTGCGATGCCCGCCTTTATGAAGTTGAAGTGCATACGGAAGGATGCAAAGAATGCGGCTACTGCATCGAAGTCTGCGGCCTGAATGTGTTTGAAGCAGGACAAAAATTCAATAACCGCGGATACAGGCCGGTGTTTGCCTCGCGCAGCAAACAGTGCGTCGGGTGCATGGCGTGCTTTTACGCCTGCCCCGATTTTTCAATCGAAGTGGTCGAGAAAAAATGAGGCCGTTGTTGATTCCACGGCTCGCTGCAATACCAAGATAATGCGGAAGGTAGAAGGAACGAGCGGATGAAACGCTATTTGGAAACGGGAAACTTCGGCGTGGCGCAGGCGGCAGTTATGGCAGGATGCCGCGTTTTCTGCGGATACCCGATCACTCCGGCAACCGAGATAGCCGAAGCCATGTCCGGACTGCTGCCCCGCGTCGGCGGATTCTATGTGCAGACGGAGGATGAGACTGCCGCAATGCATATGGCGATTGGAGCGGCCCTCGGCGGTATGAAAGCCATGACCGCCACCTCAGGTCCCGGCTTCATCCTGTACGCCGACCCCTACGGCTGGGCGATTGGATGCGAGATCCCGCTCGTCGTCCTCAACTCGCAAAGGGTTGGGCCCGTCAGCGGAATTACCGGCGCTCCCGGCCAGGGAGAATTCTACCTCAGCCGCTATGTGACGCAGGGCGGCAACTTCGAGACAATCGTGCTCGCGCCGAACAGCGCGCAGGAAGCTTTTTTCCTGACTATTGAAGCCTTCTATCTCTCAGAACGCTTCCGGACCCCCGTCACCGTTCTCGCCGACCAGCTTATCACCGACGGCTGGGAAGACCTCAGCATCCCTGAGACCGACGAGGAAAAGCAGGCGATGGGGCTTCGTTTCGCCGAGAGAAAAGCGCATCCGGGCCCGCAGTTCTATCCGCCGACCGACGAGATCGATATTCCGCCCGTCGTCCTTGGCAAGGACACCGGCGCGCTCTGCTCTGATTGGACGCCGACCGAGGAAGGATACGACATCGAGACTGTCGAGGCGCAGCATAAACATGCCTATCGGCTGATTTACAAAATACGAAATCATCGGGATCTCATCACGCGGCACGAGTCCCTGTTCCTCGATGATGATCCCAAAATCATCGCGGTGGCCTTCGGCACGCCTTCACGCGTCGTCAAGACGGCGGTGAAAAAGGCGCGCGCGCAAGGAAAGAAAATCGGCATGATCAGGCCGATATCGCTGTGGCCGTTCCCGGACGAACTCTTCAAGCGAAACGCAACATATCTGTCGGTCGAGTTGAATTATGACGGCCAAATGGTGCGCGAAATTCAGCGAGCCGCCCCGCGCGAAAGTTCAGTGCATTTCTTCGGCAAATGCGGAGAACTGCCCACTGTGGCCGAATTAAGCCAAATATTCGACGACCTGCTCCAAGGCAAGCCGCCCCGCCGCCGCGGCTGGGAAACGGAGGCGTGGTAATGGATTATCTCGCGACCGAATACCTGCGCTCAAGGAAAATACCGAGCACCGCTTGTTCGGGCTGCGGACTCGGACAGTGCCATAAGGCGCTCGTCAAAGCGATCGACGGTGTCGGCTTAACGGTCAGTGATATCGTCTGGGGAACCTCCATCGGCTGTGCGGGCCGGCAAACGTTCGCCACCTGGAAAGGCGACAGCTTCGCCGGAACCCATGGACGCGTGTACGCGATTGCCCGCGGTCTGCGGCTGGCGCTCCCGCCGGAGAAGCGGATCGTTCTCACCGTGGGCGACGGAGATGCGTTCGGAATCGGCTTTAATCATCTACTCCATGCCGTCAGAACGAACGCGCAAATGACCATCATGGTCTGCGACAACCTCGGTTATCAATCAACCGGCGGACAGTTCGGATGGACGACTCCGCCGGGCGTTGTGACCGACAGCAGTCCCTACGGAATGTTTGAACCGAACTGGGTCCAGCCGGAACGTGATGTCCTGCGCATCCTGAAAGAAGCCGGCGCCACCTTTCTCGCGAGGCACGTGAGCATGGACGGCGCCTCTCTCGTCGAGAGCCTCACAAAGGCGCTTCAGAATAACGGGCTTTCGCTGGTCCACGTGGTCTATCCGTGCACCACCAACTTCGGAAAGAACGCGCTCGGCACGAGAAAACCAGTCGAGATATTCAATTGGATCAAACGGCACGCCGCGCCTCTGGGCAAGGAAAAAGAAGAAACCATCTGGCGCACCGGCATTTATCATGATGCGAGCAACTCGAGGCCGGAGTTTTCGACCCTCATGCGCCGCAAAGTCGATGAAATTCGCGGGAGATATTCCTGATGAACGAGCGCACCGAAATTCTTGCAAGCGGATTCGGAGGCCAGGGAGTCGTCCGCCTCGGACAGATCATCGGCGAAGCGGGCGTCCGACAGGGACTTCGCGTCAGCATGCTGAAAAGCCACGGAACCGAAATGCGCGGCGGCTATGTCCGCAGCCAGGTCGTGCTTTCACCAGAGATTATCGACAGCCCCATTTGCGAATCCCCCGACTGCTTCATCGCGCTCTCGGGCGCCGCTTACAACCAGTTCAAACGCCTGATGCCGGATTACGGACTGATTCTCTTCGATCCGGCTTTCGTCAATGAGACCGACTCAACGCTTCAATGCAGGCAGAAGGCGGTGCCGGCAAACGAACTCTCGGTCAAACACTTCGACGGCCCCCTGTTCGCAAACTCGCTCATGCTCGGCGTAGTCGCCGCCGCCGTTGACATCCTCAAACAGGACATCGTCCTCAAGAGCCTCCTGAGCGTCATGCCGAAATTCCACGACCAGAACCGCGAGGCATTCCGCATCGGCTATGATTTGTTCCGGAAATGAGCACTTACCCCCCAGCCCCGGTGCCCGCCGCAATGGTAAAACAGCAATGCGCACCCTCAGACACGTCGTCGATGAAAGAGCCGAGCAGCACCCGCAAAAAATCTTTCTGATTGCCCCCGAACCCCGCCTCGAGCTCACGTATGGCCGCTTGAGGCGCGACTCGATCACATTCGGAAAACGCCTGCTGGAAATCGGGCTTGCCAAAGGCGACAAGTTGTCCTACATGATGGGAAACGGCTATCAGACCGTCAAGATATTTCTCGGCGCGATGTATTCCGGCTTCACTGTCGCGCCCCTCAACCTGCTGGCCCAGCCGTCTCAGCTCGCCTACGTCCTCGATCATTCGGACACAAAACTCGTTTTTTTCACAGAGGACCACAAGGAAAAACTGGAGGCGGCGGTTTCCAAAATCAATCGCGGCATCCAACTTGTTCCGGTTGATAATGATTCGGAAATGATTTTCCCGGAGACTCAGGATCGCATGGATTTGTCTCTGCCGGATGTCGCTGAAGACGATGACGCGCTCTTGCTCTATACATCCGGCACGACCGGCCTTCCGAAAGGAGTCGTTCTCTCCCATAAGAACCTCTTGGCAGGAGGCCGCTTCACGATGATGGCTCACGCGCTCGGGCCGGACGACCGCGCCTTGTGTTCATTGCCCGTATACCACATCAATGGCGCCGTCGTGACCGTCATCGCTCCCCTCCTGAGCAGAGGAACCGTTGTCATGCCGCACCGGTTCAGCGTCAGCAACTTCTGGGAACAGCTATCGCAATACAACTGCACGTGGTTCAGCGTTGTGCCGACTATCATCTCATATCTGCTCAATTCAACCGATCTCGCCGGCAAAAACCTCGATCTCTCGCGGGTGCGCTTCGGCCGATCGGCTTCGTCCGCTCTCCCGCCCGCTCTGCATAAGGCATTCGAAGAGAAGTTCAACATCTCCATCATCGAAACCATGGGATTGACGGAAACGGCCGCCCCTATATTCTCCAACCCGCTCGACCCGGCCAAAAGAAAGTACGGGTCGCCCGGCTGCGCCGTCGGAAATGAAGCCAAAATCGTGGATCGTGAAGGCAATGAAGTCCCATACGGCACGCAGGGCGAGATCGTGGTACGCGGCGAGAATGTGATGAAGCAATACTATAAGGCGCCCGACATCACCGCCAAGGCGATCGAGCCGGACGGCTGGCTCCATACCGGTGACATCGGATACATGGACGCGGATGGATTCGTCTTCGTTACCGGGCGGATCAAGGAACTTATCATCAAGGGTGGCGAGAACATCGCGCCGCGCGAGATAGACGAGGCGCTGTATTGTCACCCGGCGGTGCTTGATTGCGCCGCCGTCGGCATTCCCGACGATCATTATGGCGAGGAAATCATGTGCTGCGTCGTTCTCAAGCCGGGCTGCCATGCGACAGAACAGGAACTGCAAAATCATTGCCGTGAATTACTGGGAAAATTCAAGACGCCCAAACTCATCAGACTCCTCGAGGAACTCCCGAAAGGCCCCTCCGGCAAAATCCAGCGCATGAAATTGCGCGAAATGCTCTAGAAAAGCATCTAGAATTATCGGCGACTCCACGCCTCCGATGCGTCCCCGCCGTCGCCTGCGCCCCCGTCTGACCTGTCCGACGTGTCTGACCCGGCCGACCTGTCCTACTCGTCCGACCTGTCCGTGTCCGTCCGTGTGTCCGTGTCTTCACTACCCTCTCACCACTCCAAATCCGACGCATATCCCAGCTCAACCAGCAGCTTCCCCGCAACCTCTTTTATGGCTTTCCTCTCTGCGACGGCGAGATCTTTTTTCCAGCGACCGGCGGAGCCGGTATAGAGCGGCTTTGATACCTGCTCGGCGCTCGACTCGCCGGCAAGGTTCCGCTCCTTCTCATAATACGCGAGCACTGTTGGATCCCACGGCTCGCCAATATGTATCAGCAGCCGCCTCAGCGTGTCCTCCGGCGAAATAACCAAATCCTCGTATTTTATCTCAAGGTACCGCGGGCGTATCGCCGGATTCGCGCCCGCGCGCCTGCCCATTGTCACCGCCGATACCCAATATTCCGCCGCTTTGCGGGAATCGCGGGTGTAATCGACGCGCTGGCCCGTTTGCGGATTGATCCAGTTCATGGTGAGCAGCGAACAGACAACATCGCGCCCGTCACGGATCACATGCACGAGCGGGCTCTCCGGAAACAGTGCGTGCAGGTGGTGAAAGAAAAAAACGTTGTTCGGCGATTTTTCGGCAATCCGCCTTTTGCCCGACTGCAGCCTGTATTTCTCCAGAAGCGAAAGCAGCATCTGCCGGAACACCTGGTTGATATCTGCCGGCGTCAGAAGGTATTCTTTCAGCGGCGGATAATGAGCGGTCTGAAACTTGTGCCACAAATCCGCCACAATCGGCGTCACTTTCAGTTCAGGGCCGCAGGCTATGTTCGGGTGCGAATCGAGGATCACGCGGATCAGAGTTGTTCCCGACCGGCCCGCGCCGCCGATAAATATGGGTGAATTTGACACCAACAATCCTTGCTTGCCTTTTGTGGAAACGAAGTTAAGGCTGGTAATAAACTACGGCCTTCTTCCTTTGCCGAGGATCTCCACCATTTCCCGGTGGATCCTGCCGTTGCTGGCGAGGATCTCTTTGGAATAAATCGAAAACGGCCCGCCACCCATATCCGTCACCTCTCCACCGGCTTCCTTCACCATGAGCGATCCGGCCGCCACATCCCACGGAAACAGCTTCAACTCCCAAAACCCGTCAAAGCGCCCACAGGCTGTATAACAAAGATCGAGTGCAGCCGAGCCGGCCCGGCGCACCGCCTGCGCACGAGGCAGCATGGCGTTCCAGTTGTCCACGTTGTTCGCCTCGCTCTCGCGCAGGTCGTACGGAAAGCCGGTCGCCAACAGCGAATTGTTGACGCTCGTGGTTTCCGAGACCGCTAGTTTCTTCCCGTTCAGAAATGCGCCCCCGCCGCGCACAGCGGTGAAGAGGTCGGAGCGGGTCGGATCATAAACGGCGCCCACTTCTATTGTCCCGCTTATTTCCAGCGCGATTGACACGCAGAAAAGCGGAAACCCGTGCGCGTAGTTCGTGGTGCCGTCCAGCGGATCGATGATCCACCGAAACTCCGCGCTCTTTTCGGGCATGTCGCTTTCCTCGGCCATGATCTGATGTTCGGGGTAAGCTTTCAGAATCTTCTTCTTTATCAATTCCTCCGACCTCACGTCCATCTCGGTCACAAGATTGATCGCTCCCTTGTGTTCTATTCTGCCGACCGACCCTAATGTTTTAATCAAAATTTTTCCCGCGGCCCTGGCCGCATCAACGGCCAGCTTTAAATACTGTTCCACCGGTTGCTCTTCAATTGGATCCTTCATAGAACCAGGTTTCTCCTCATTCGAATGTCTTCCGATGAGAGCGGTAAAGATACTCAAAATCTCCCGCAATGCCGAGCAAAAGCCACAAAACACATCGTTAGCGCTCTTCAAGCGCGAGCGAAGCTATCCGTCCGCGCGAGACTATGCGAGTATATCTGAATGCGATAATGATGGCAAGGATGGCAAGACGCTTCTTATTAGATTTGGACACGCTGTTTAACTCCGTCTCACCTGCTACAAAGAGCATCTTTTTGGGTGAAAAATGCTCGAGGACGCCTTGAAATCCGCCTGCGGCCTATGATAGGATTAAATAACGTTATTCTGGGGGTTGTCGAAGGATTGGTAAGAATGCGGATGACAAAGATTCTATGGCTGGCTGTTCCATTGGTTTTCCTTCTTGTTATTGGAGTAGCAATTATTGGCCCGGGCCGGAAACCACAGCCGGAGGTCAAAGGCCGCATTATCGTGGTTCAGGCTAATCCGTCCGATCCGGAAGATATCGAGCGCGCCCGCAAAAAGGCAAACGAGATTCACGAGCTCCTGAAAACGGGTGCGAATTTTGCCGAACTTGCCGGGTCCAAATCAGAAGCACTCAGCGCAAGTCATCGCGGCGATATGGGTTGGATCGGCAAAGGCGTCCTGCCTAAGAATCTCGAAGACGTCCTCTTCAAGCTGGAACCGGGTCAATTCAGTGAGATCATCATGGATATCGGCGGAGAAAGCGTGGTTTTCCGGATCCTGTATGTCGAAGAACGCCGGAACTTTTAACCGCTGCTTCGTCAAACCATTTCGTACCGCTCACGCCCGGGAAAACTGTTGCAAATTAATAGAGTACCCGCTATAATAATCACAAAGTTGTAATAGGACTGGCACTTGGGGTACCGGACAGCCTGTCGACGGCGAAAGGGGTCGGCCGCGGATGGCGTCTCCAAAAGTCGGTACGAATGAACTCGCAAGGCTCCTCTCCAAGCAGCAAGAGTCGGTGGTTCGGCAGACGGTTACCGATATTTTCGCAGTATCGTCGCTTCGAAAAAAGATCGCGGGAAGTCTATCCTCCGAACGATTCTCCGAACTTGCCGAAGATATTTACGTTTCACTGATCCCCGCCCTTTCATCTCAGAAGAGGCCGGCGACGCCTTCTTTCCGGTTGAAGAAAGCCCGGAAAAAATACCTCAAAGATCTTTCGCCGCACGAAGTCCAACAGCTTCAGCTCATCCTCTTTCAACACGCTCAGGCGGCGGTCCTGAAAGAATTGCTGCGACAGCCGGCAAAATTGCATCGGCTCTCGTCGATCCTGACCAGAAACATTCACCATCTCCTCCTGCAAAGCAGTGTGGCCGGCGAAAAGAGACAGTCGCGAGAGATCAGCCGCGCCGAAAACAAGTATTCCCGCCTGCTCAAAATGGCGAGCGATGCGATCGTGCTGGTCGAGTATGAGTCGGGTATGTTTGTGGAAGTCAATGAGGCGGCTTGCAGGCTGACCGGCTATACGGAGACGGAGTTGAAACAGACCGGCCTGAATTCGCTCGTCTCCGTCTTCGACCTGAACCTTATGATCGAAAAGATAAACGACGCCGTCGAGCAGGGAGCCGTCAGGTTCGACAACCTCTCCATCTTTTCGAAAAAACGGAATCCAATTCCTGTCGACGTGAGCGCCACCGCTGTTCTCATCGACGGGAAAAAATATATTCTTGCCATTATCCGTGACATAAAGGAACGGAAAAAAATTGAATTCGAGATCCAGCAGAAGGCCCTGCGCCTCCAGTTGATCAACGAAGTGGCGCGCGCGATCAGCTCGGCGGATCTGGCTATCGAGGCGGTCCTCACCAGTATTCTGAAAAGCATCGCCCGCGTCATCAAGGTCGAAGCAGGTTCCATCCTGAAGCTCGAAGACTCTCAACTGATTTTCCTGGCCGCCCTTGGTGAAAAAGCCGAATGCGTCAAACCGTTCCGCCTCAAACTGGGGCAGGGCATTGCAGGATGGGTGGCCGAGCACGAGAAAGCGGTTATCGTCCGCGACGTCCACAAAGACGAGCGCTATTATCCGCAGGTGGAACAGGCGACCGGCTTCGTCTCCAAATCAATTCTCGCCGCACCCATGAAGATCGGAAATGAGATCGTGGGCGTCATTGAACTCATAAACAAGGTGGGCGGCGCATTTACGAAAAAAGACCTCGAACTGATGGAGGTGATCTCAAGTTTCGCGGCAGTCTCGCTCAGACATGCGACGCTGTTTCACGAATGCACGGCCACACAGCTTCGCCTGTCGCAGTTGCGATCTCCCATAACCGCTTCAAGACTGGCGGGCGTAGTGGCCCGGGAAATGAAGGACCCCCTCGGGATTGTCAAAAACTATATCCGCATATTGGACGAAAAAACAGCCTCTGCCGAAAGTAAAGGCGAATTGGCCGTCCTTTCGGAAGAAGTGGATCGTATCGCGAATATTACCGACCAACTCCTGAATTTCTCCGAAGCCTATTTCGAAGAACCCAGGGATACCCCGATCAACCTCCTCATCGAGAACACAATCGCATCGGCTCGCGATAAGCTTCAGGCGGCCGGCATCAAAACGAAACTTGAGCTCGAACAAACGCTGCCCGAAGTCGTCGTCATCCCCAACCAGATGAATATGGTGTTTTCCAATCTTGTGCGCCTCGCCATGGCCGAGATGCCGCACGGAGGCACCCTCGCCGTCTGTACTCGCAGGGACGATCCCTTCTTGTGCGTCGAGTTCTCTAACTCCGCAGCCCAACATTCGCCGGCCGAGGCAAACGAGCTTTTCCTTCCTAGCGGCGTCGCGAAAGGACTTGTCCCGAAGGGGCTGGGATTGTACATGGTCCACAACATAATCCAGAGCTATGGCGGCGATATCAAGGTCGTCAACACGGGTGACGGAGGGAGTGTCTTCAGCGTCAGCATTCCCTTGAATCCCCCCTCATTTCTTCAAGAGGCGTCGCTATGAGACAAGCGGACGTTTTCTCCGGCATGACCAGGCAAACCTTGACCAGAAGGTTTGTCACCATCATGGCCGTGGGAGCCGGATTCGCCATTCTGTGCAGCGCCCTGTTCAGCTACTATCATGGCTACAAAATCCGCAGCGAAGGAGCGGGCGTCGCCGTACAGCGGGTGGCCGAAGGCCGGGCAAGTGAGATCCATACCGCCCTGAGCGCCGGACTTTCCCTGCTCGTAAGCCTGTCGCAATCCGACCGGTTACAGGAAGCAGTCAGCGACCAGAGCCAGAGGTATAGATCGCTTTCCGCCCCGGAAATCGCAGACCTCGCCATCAAGGAAATGGCGCTGTGGAAGGTATCCAGTCGCCCTCAGGCTGAACTGCAAGCCCTTCAAAATAATGAACTCGCCGCTGCCCTGCAGGCCGTGGCCATCGCATATCCGGGCTTCCGGCTCTTGCGCGTGATCGACCAGGCGGGAATCGTGATCGCGGCGTATGGCGAGTTGCACGGGCCCAGTGTCATCCAGGAAGAATGGTGGCAGCAGACAGAGGCGTTCGAACGCGACCGCCCGCGACTCTATGAACCGCTTTTCACCGAAGAACCCGCTTCCGTCGTCGTGCCCATGACCGTCCCCATTTTCCCTTCCGCGACCGGGTCCGCGCAATGGATCCTTTACGCTGAATACAGCCTCGACCACATGCTGATCCATGAAAAGTCACAGGAAATAACCGCCCTGCTCATCGGGGCAGGCAACGAGCGAAATCTGTGGGTTTTCAAGAATGACAGCCAGACCCCTCGCATGGTGAGAATCACCAGTGGACTCCAAAAGTTCGATTTCGGCGAGATCGGCCAGTCCCTGGTTCCTCTGGATCAGTTGGGAATTACCGCATTTGCCGGCTTCGCGCCCGTGTTGCGGCCGTCTTCCTCCCCGCCTCTCTTCACCTACGACGGAAGCGACTGGAGCGCAGTCGTCGCAATCCCGGAAGATATAGTCATGCGTCCGCTGAATTCACTTTTCTTCCAGGCGCTCATCTTCAGCGCGATCGTGCTGGTGTCGCTCTCGCTGAGCGGCTTGGCGATGGCCAGACGGGCGCTCAAACCGATCCGCGTCCTGCAACTGGGGGTGCAGGAGATTGGACAGGGAAACCTCGAGCACCGCATCGACATCAGAAGCGGCGACGAAATCGAACTGCTCGCCGTCGAATTCAACCGGATGGCGGACCGCATGCAGCGCGCGCAGGAACAGTTGCAGCGGCATAGCAAGGAACTCGAGCAGAAAGTCAACCAGTTGAGAAGACTGCAAGCCCAGTTGATGCAATCCGAACGCATGGCCGCCACCGGCGAACTGGCCGCGCAGATCGCGCACGAAATCAATAATCCCCTCGGCATTATCAAGAATTACGTCGGTATCGCCAAGCTGCTGATGCCCGAGGAAGACCCTAACCGCGAGAACATGAAAATCGTCGACCAGGAAATCAACCGGATTGCCGGCATCGTACGCAGGCTGCTGCGGTTCGCCAAACCGGGCGCCGAAGACATCCAATCGGTGCAGATCAACCAGGTCCTCGAAGAACTGCTGGCTCTGCTGAGAGGCCAATTGTTCCGGCGCAAGATCGAGGTTACCTCTGAACTGGCCGAAAACCTGCCCGAAGTCAACGTCTCCACCGACCAGATCAGACAGGTCTTCCTCAATTTGATAAAAAACGCGGAAGACGCAATGCCCGAAGGAGGAAAAATGACTGTTCGCACCCGCTACAGAAAAGGGCGGGTCGAAATCGATGTCGCTGATGACGGATGCGGAATTCCGCCGGAAAATATCAAGAATATCTTCGAACCGTTCTTCACGACCAAGGGCGTGAAGGGAACGGGCCTCGGCCTCTCGGTTTCATACGGCATCATCAAGAACTACAACGGAGAGATCAGCGTGGACAGCGAGCCCGGCCGCGGCACTACCTTCACCATCCAGCTTCCAGTCGTCAGCGACAAGGTGTTTCAGGTTATCCAGTCTTCATAATGCAAGAGAGGGGGTTTTCAGGTGGCCGAGAAGAACCGAATTCTGGTGATAGACGACGAAAAAAGGATGTGTGACAGCATCAAAGTCCTGCTGTCAAACATCGGATATGAAGTGGACACTGCCGAAAATGGGCGTTCTGGTATTGAGAAGCTGAAAAATCATACATTCGGCCTCGTCATCACAGATCTCATGATGCCCGAACTCGATGGCTTCGCCGTCATGAAGTACATCAAGGAGAACTGCCCAAACACGCTCGTGATCGTCATTACCGGCTACGCCTCAGTCGAGTCCGCCGTCAGAGCCATCCGCAGCGGCGCGTATGATTACATCCTCAAACCGTTCGATTTCGAAATCATTAAGATCTCGGTCGAGCGCGCCTGGGATAAGCTCAAGCTCGAACGGGAACTCGAAAAGACTCGAAAACTCGCCCAGGTCGCCGAGCGGGCCATCGCATTGAATAACGAACTTAATAACCCGCTTTCCATCACCTCCGGCTTCGCACAGCTCCTGCAGATTCGACTCGAAGAAAGCGGTGACAACACCACGAAGCGCCAGGTGAATTCCATTATCAAAGCCTCCGAAAGCATGCACCAGATGAACCTGCAGTTCCGGCGGTTCGCCCGAAGCCTGCTCAATGACAATTCCGGCCAGGATTTCGAAATGCTTTAGGACCGAGAGGGAGAAGCGCATGGTTGATAATAGGCAGATACTGATTATTGATGATAATGAAGAGGTCCGCCAGCTGTTCTGCGACATCATCGAGATCCTCGGCTATGCCCCGAGGCCCGTCGGCGGCGGCGTCGCCGCCCTCCAACAACTGAAGGCGACTCACTTCGATCTCGTCATCCTCGACATGCACATGCCCGACCTGAACGGATTGGACACCTTCAAGGCGATCCGTCAGTTCAATTCAAGTGTCCCGGTGCTCGTCACCACCGGATTCGGAATGGACAAGAACGTGCAGGAAGCCCTCAGTATGGGCGCACTTCTCTGTCTGGAAAAACCTTTCAATGTGAACCGCGCACTGAAAGTCATTCGCGAAATCGTCGAAAAAGAATCCCCGAGGAAGTAACGTTTTCCCTGTCCCCGCAGAATACGCCGCTTCTTCTCTGCCACCCACACTGATGATCGATTGACTGTCGTTTTCGCTCCATGTTATAATTTTCTTGGTATTGGATAACTTCTTTCATACGACCTTAACTCGATGTCAGTCATGGAGGCTGATTGTGAAATTAGAGGAATTTACGTACAGTCTCGTTATGAAAACACTGGAAATTCTGGAAAAACAACACAATTATAAAGTTTCGGATGCCATCAAAAAAGAGATCGCCGAGGCCGTGGTGAATGACATGGACTCCCTGATCTCAAAATAGCAACGGCCCAATACCCGCCATGCGCAGGCTACCGGCACATCCTCATTTCGCCTTATGGCAGTAAGCGCCGCCTTCCATGACCCGCCCAAGTTGAAGCTCGCCCGGCGCCTCATGGTGGAGCGACAATTGCGCGGTCGCGGAATCCGCGATGAACGCGTCCTGGCAGCAATGCTCCTGGTGCCGCGCCATGAATTTGTTCCGCAGGAACTCAGGCACCAGGCTTATGAGGACCACCCGCTGTCCATTGGGGAGAATCAGACGATCTCTCAGCCTTACATGGTGGCCGTCATGACGCAGGAGCTGATGTTGCGGCCTTCCGATGTCGTGCTCGAGGTCGGCACGGGCAGCGGCTATCAGGCGGGCGTCCTCTCCAGATTGACGTCATTTGTCTACACAATCGAGCGGCGCCAGCGCTTGGCCTGCCTTGCGTACGCTACCCTCAAACAGGTAGGGTATGCCAACATCGCCGTCTTCTGCGGCGACGGGAGCCGGGGACTCCCCGAACACGCGCCCTTCGATGCGATTCTCGTTACAGCCGCAGCGCCGGAAGTGCCGGAGGTGCTCCTGGAACAGTTGGCCGATGACGGCAGGCTCATCATCCCGGTCGGCCAAAAAATGATCCAGGTGTGCAAACGGATCGTTCGGCGCGGACGAAAGTTCGAGGAAACCGATCTCACCAGCTGCGTTTTTGTGCCGCTGGTTGGAAGATTCGGATGGGAGATTTAATTCCGGATGAATGACCGGTTCATTGATATACGCGGTGCCAAGGAACATAACCTGAAAAACATCGATCTGCGCATTCCGCGCGATAAACTCGTCGTGATCACGGGACTGAGCGGCTCGGGCAAGTCCTCTCTTGCATTCGATACCATATACGCCGAAGGACAACGCCGCTATGTCGAGAGCCTCTCAGCTTATGCTCGCCAGTTCCTCGAGCAGATGCAGAAACCCGACGTCGAACACATCGAGGGTCTTTCACCCGCAATCTCCATCGAACAGAAAACGGCCGGAAGAAACCCCCGCTCGACGGTCGGAACGGTCACTGAAATTTACGACTATTTGCGGGTCCTGTATGCCCGCATCGGCACGCCCCATTGCTACAAGTGCGGCAAAATCATCTCTTCGCAGACTGCACAGGAAATTACCGACCAGATCGCCTCCCTCCCGGAAGGAACGCGCCTCATCCTGCTCGCCCCGCTCGTGCGCGGGCGAAAAGGCGAGTATCGCCACATTTTCGAGAACGTCCGCAAAGAGGGCTACGTGCGCGTGCGCGTAGATGGCAAGATGTACGATGTCGCCAGCGAGGAGATCAAACTCGCCAAACGCAAAGCCCACGATGTTGACGTCGTCATTGACCGCCTCGTCGTAAAGCACGGAATTCGCTCGCGACTGAACGACTCGGTTGAGACCGCTTTGCGGCTTGGCAAAGGCATCGTGAGCCTCTTATCTGAGGAGCCCGCCGGCGGTCGCGCCAAGAGCCGGGAAAAGATTTTCAGCGAAAAATTGGCATGCATCGAGTGCGGGATCAGCTATCCCGAACTCGAACCGCGAATGTTCTCATTCAATAGCCCCCACGGCGCATGTCCGGCATGCGGCGGATTAGGAACCAGCTTGGAGATCGAGCCCGAGCTCGTAGTGCCGGACCCGACTAAAAGCATTCGACAGGGGGCCATCGAGCCCTGGCAAACGATTCAGAAAAACTCGCGCTACTTCACCCAGATGCTTGAACAGGTGAGCCGGCATTACGGCTTCGACATCAACACCAGCTTCAAGAATCTCTCGCCGAAACATCGTGATATCCTCCTCTACGGCACTAATGAAGAAGAACTCGATTTTGCGCTGTCGCATGGGCGCAACAAGTATGCCTTCCATAAGACCTACGAAGGCGTTATCCCAAACCTGAAACGGCGGTATAAGGAAACCGATTCGGTCGCGATCAGAGAGTGGATCGAGTCCTATATGAGGCCGCGCCCCTGCACTGCATGCGGAGGCGCCAGATTGAAGCCCGAGAGCCTTGCCGTGCGGGTGGGCGAAAAGAACATCGCCGGGGTGACGGCTCTGTCCATTAAGGAGGCGCGGCAGTTCTTCGGCCGGCTTAGGCTCTCGAAAGTGGAATCACAGATCGCGGGGCGAATTCTGAAGGAAATGCGCGAGCGGCTCGACTTCATGCTCAATGTCGGCCTCGATTACCTCACGCTTGACCGACCCGCCGGCACGCTTGCGGGCGGTGAATCACAACGAATACGGCTGGCCACACAGGTGGGCTCCGGATTGGTCGGAGTCCTCTACATCCTGGATGAGCCGAGCATCGGACTGCACCAGCGCGACAACCACCGCCTCCTGCAAACGCTGCTCAGGCTGCGGGACATCGGAAACACTGTTATTGTTGTCGAGCATGATGAGGCCACCATGCGGACCGCCGATTACATAATCGACCTCGGCCCGATGGCAGGTGTCCATGGCGGCGAGGTGGTGATTTCCGGCACACCGGACGAAATCATGATGTGCGACCGCTCGATGACCGGAAAATACCTGACCGGCGAGCTCCAGATCGAAATGCCTGCGGTGAGGCGACAGGGAAACGGCAAAAATCTCGAATTGATCGGCGTGCGCCACAATAATTTGAAGAATATCGACGTCTCATTCCCGCTCGGTCTTTTCATCGCCGTCACGGGCGTATCCGGCTCCGGCAAATCTTCACTCGTCGACGAAACGCTTTATCCCGCGCTGGCGCGAAAGCTCTATCGATCGAAAACCAAACCCGGACCGTATAACGACCTAAAGGGCGCCCAGTATATCGATAAGGTGATCGATATCGACCAATCGCCGATTGGTCGAACCCCGCGATCAAATCCCGCCACCTACACCGGCGTCTTCACCCATATCCGCGACCTGTTCTCCCGCGTGCCCGACGCAAAAGTGAGAGGATACAGGCCGGGCCGCTTCAGCTTCAACGTGAAAGGCGGACGGTGCGAGGCCTGCAAAGGGGACGGCCTGATCAAGATCGAGATGCACTTCTTGCCCGACGTGTACGTCACCTGCGAGGCCTGCGGCGGCCTGCGCTATAACCGTGAAACGCTCGCTGTCAGGTATAAGGGAAAAAATATCGCCGAAGTTCTCGATATGACGGTCGAGGACGCGCTCGCGTTCTTTGCAGAAATCCCCGCTATCAAACAGAAGATGCAAACGCTTTTCGACGTCGGCCTTGGCTACGTCAAGCTCGGGCAGTCATCCACCACACTTTCGGGAGGCGAAGCCCAACGCGTGAAATTATCCACCGAACTGTCCCGGCGCGATACCGGGAAAACACTCTATATCCTCGATGAGCCGACAACCGGTCTGCATTTCGACGACATCAAGCGGCTCCTGGCCATCCTGGCGCGACTGGTCGACGCCGGCAACACAGTTATTGTTATCGAGCACAATCTCGATGTTATCAAAACAGCCGACTATATAATCGATCTCGGACCGGAAGGAGGCGACGAGGGAGGCTTTCTCATTGGCGCTGGCACTCCCGAAGAAATAAGCGCCTCCCAAAAATCATATACCGGACGTTTTCTCAAACCCGTTTTAGAAAGAAAAAGTGTCGTCGGAACCGGCAGTGCCATCTAATCCCCGGCTGTCATCACAACCCGCCGCTTCGCCCGCAGGCTCTCCGCCTGTGCCGGAAACAATGCGGGATGAAGTCGAAACGATAGAAAGCGCATCCCGCCTTCGCCGGCTGATCCCCTTCACCCTCCTTTTTCTGATCCAATTGTCCTTCTTCTCGCTCTTGGCAGTACGCCGGCTCATTGACAGCGACGAAGGATTCTATCTCTACATCTCGAAAATCGTCTTCTCTGAAGGAGCGATACCCTACAGAGACGTCTTCTATCAGCAGATGCCGCTTTTGCCCTACCTGTACGGCTGCTGGATGCGCCTGTTCGGCTATACATGGGAAGCAGGCCGTATCTTTTCTGCTCTCCTCTCAGCCGCAACCGGCGCACTTCTCGTGTGGGCGGTCGAAAAGACAACAAGTAGCCGGCTGCTCGCTGTCGCCGCTTTCCTGCTATACACGCTGAATCTCTCCGTGCTCCTTTTCTTCCTTACCGCTAAAACGTATGCTCTCTCGACGTCCCTTCTCTTCAGCAGCATCATCTTGCTCGGAGAGTACAAAGGAAAATATCGATTCGGCGCCGCAGGGTTTCTCCTGGCGCTCAGCGTGCAAACCCGTCTTTTCTTTCTTGCCGCCGCGCCTGCGTTGCTCTTTTTTCTTTGGAAACAGATTGATCGGCGCCGCCTCGCAGCCTTCAGGGATTTCTCGACTGGATTCGTTCTCGGGCTGATTCCGTCCCTTATCCTCCTTTGTCTGGCGCCCCGACAGTTCCTCTTCGATAACGTGACGTATCACGCCCTTCGTGATCCCGCGGGATTTGTCGGGGACCTGCCGCAAAAGTTCGAGGTAGTGCGAAAACTTGTCTTCAGCCCCGGAACTTTTCGCCCCACACAATTGTCCCTTCTGTTCGCCGCGTTTCCGGTTGCCATTATCGCGTGGAAACGCATGAGCGACAGCGGAAAATTGGCCGCGGCTGCAGCCGCGCTTCTCGGAATCGCCTCGCTGCTGCCCACGCCAACCTTCGGACAATACTTCTGCGTACTCGTCCCGTTCCTGGCCCTCTCGCTGCTCCAGGCTATTCACGCCTATAGTCGTCCTCTGCCGGCAGCAATGCGGAAGATAATATGCGCTTCCATTGCCCTCATTGCACTCCTCGCCGCGACAGCGGCGGCTCCACGCGTCCATTCCTTATTTTTCAAAGGTCGTAATGTTCCCGGCATTCCAGACGGAAGCGATCCAAACGACTGGTCTATCGCCACCGCTAACAAAATAGCCGCTATAGTCGAATCATCGAGCGAGGGATCGCCGGTGGTAAGCTCCTGGCCCGGTTACCTCCTTTCTGCCGACAGAACCATCTATCCAAAAATGGAAAATCAGATTTCGATCGGCGTTTCCGAAGATATTCCCCCTGAAACCGCCGACGCTTTAAAGTTGCTGCGCAAAGACGATCTCCGCCGCGCCATCGCCGACCCGCGCGTGCAGGTGGTCGTTGCCGGCAACTGCATGCACTGGTGGCAAAGCATCTATCTTGAGGCCGTGGCGCAGAACGGGTATGATCTATTGACGAAAGAGGCGAACGCATTGATTTATATTCGACCGAGACGGGATTCGCCTACCGGTGGGGGAGCAGGCTAGCTCGTACATATGCGCGAAATCATCCATATAATGATTACTCTCGCGGCGATTGCGCTCGCATATGCCGCCCCTTTCTTTCATCTGCGGCGGCTGAATCGCTTCAGCTCGATTGATGCCGCCGTCCTCGCGCCCGCAGCCGCGTCGCTTCTAATCGGAGGAATTGCTTTTGTCACTCATGCTCTTGGCCTCCCTCAGTTCGCGCTTCACACGCTGATTCTCGCGCTAATGGTCCTTTCAATTATTCCAGCGCTTCGAGGAACAACCGGCCCCGAAAAAACATACAGGCTGCCATTGGTGATAGGCACGCTGTTCCTGGCGCTTATCCTGCTGCTTCAGGCGGCATTCCCGATCTATCTCGGTGGTTTCTGGTACTTCGATTGGTGGCAGCACTACAGTCTTTCGCAGATGTATCTCGGCAAGATCACCCACGACCACCTGTGGCTCGGGATGTACAACTTCGCCTCCCGAACTCCGCTGCTCAACCTCAACACCGCTTTCTTCCTCTCGATCTTCGGCGATCATTTCTGGGTCTATCAGCTTGCGGCCTCTCTTCTCAACTCGATCTTCGTGTTGCCGGCCTTCGCGCTCTGCGCTCATCTCACCGGCAGAAAAAGAACCTTATTGATTATGGCCGCCCTGTTTTTCTCGCCGTCGCTCGTCCACAATAGCTGGTATCCCTGGCCAAAACTGTTTGCCGCATATTTTGCACTGGCAGCCGCATATTTCTATCTGATCAATCGGAAACAGCACCGGTTCCCCGATATACAAGCTGCCTTACCGGTTTTTGTGCTGATCTGGGCCGGATTCCTCGCGCATCAGTCTTCGTTGTTCTCTACCGTCGTGATTCTCGTGGACATGTTCTTGCCCGCTGTAAAAAGAGAACCGGCAAGAGCGCTTCGGATGGGGATCGCCTGTGTCGTCTGTTTTTTCATCATCGACGGCATCTGGTTTGCCTGGTCCACCCGCTTCTTCGGGGTTGCTGGAACGTTTCTTTCCTATTATGAGCGTCCAGCCGCTGTGGGTGGATTGGCTGGATATGTCACCCTTTTTACGTATCATGTCCTTGCCGCTATGTTCTCGCCGCTCTTTCTGTACGACATCGCGGGGCAAAATCTCGACTACCTGCGATTCCTCCAGAACCTGCAGGCGCTCTCGTACAACTCTGTTTTCGGCATCGGCACTGCGACGCTTTTTGCATCGGCGCTGGCCGCCATCGTATACAGAATCTCGCGCACGCGGGAAGATGCCCCATTTGTGCAATCGCTTCATGGAAAGCGCGTTCGCCTCCCGCTGCTCGTGCTTTCACTGTGGGCGGCATTGATTGCGGGCTTCCTTCTGGCGGGACAGAATTTCGGGCAGAACTTTTTCCCCCGCTATTTTAATCACCCGGATTTCGCGAGAAAAATGTTCGCAGGCTACTTCGGAGCAGGTGCAGTTGCTTTAGGTTTGGCATTTTTCGCTCTCTCGGTCAAGAAAAGATCCAGCGCAGAGCGGATCCCTGACGATGATAAACTTGCCGGCGCATACCTGTTGTACTGGATGGCGATTGCCGGCTATCTTGGCGGAATAATCACAGTTCACGAGATATATATACACGGAACAATAAGCGCCGGCAGTGCGACAGCCGTTGTTCTGACATTGCTTTTCCTTGCGCGGATCGCAGCCGATTTCCCGAGAAAACTGAAGCTCCTGCTCGTCTTGCCGATTATGGCGGAGAACTTGCTGATACTCTGGTTCCCTCTCCTGATCATCCGCAATAACTGGGGCTGGGCTGGTGAAAAGAATTGGGCCCTGAAGGAGCAGAACCAGCTTTCATTTCTGGCGGATATTCTCGCCGATCATTGGAAAATGCTGGGCGTTGCCGGCATCGTTCTGCAAGCGACTCTGCTGTCCATTTGGGCGCTCGCAAAAACGAAAAACAAAGGTGAAGAGTCAGGGCGCTCGATCACGTGATCCTCATGGAAATCTTCTCTGAAAAAATCGAGATCGAGGGCGCAGGCGAGCCCGTACAACCGGTGGCCTTTACCTGGCGCGGGAAAGAGTTCCACATTCAGAAAATCATCAGGATTTGGCAGGACTGGGGATTCCCTCCCGGTTCGCCCAAGCGGAAAACATGGAAGCTGCGCCGCCACCGCACGTATTTTCAGGTGCTGACTCGGGAAGGGCGCGTCTTCGAAATCTATCTGGATCGAAAGGGCCCCGATCTCGAATGGATTCTGTATCGAGAACTGGATAAATGAGAAGGCGTTCGGCTGGAACTGAGCCCTCCCTCATCTCCCGGAAAAGTCACCACGTCTTGCGAAACTTTCCGCCACCCTCATTTATTAATTTCGTGAACCCGTGCTTCTGGAGGTTGCCGTCGGAAAGGATCGACTTCTCGCTTCGCCCCGTCATCAGGTTCGGCGCGCAAATGACTCTTTCGATCGCCGCGCCGCATTGGGGGCAGATTGACAAAGGCGCTTCTTGTATTCCTTGCTTTTGCTCGAAGGATTTTTTGCAGAAAGAACAGCCGCCGTTCCTGGCCTTATAGATATATGTCGGCATTGCTTCACCTCCCGCAAACAAACGTTTTTCTACTAACTATTCTCGCGAATTTTGATTCACATGTCAACCGGATGATCGTTATTGCCTTCAACCGTTGTTAATCGCCATGATATAATTAATGTCAATGGGGGGCCGCAAGATCTCAAAACGCCAGATGAATTCACTACCTCGAACCACATATATCGCCTGCGCGGGCGCCGCCTTATTCTTCTTTCTTATATATCGTCATTTTCTGGCCCCCGACATCGTTACCGGTGACAGCGCAGATTTGGTGGCTCAGTCGTACCTGATCGGCGTCTGCCATCAAACCGGTTATCCGATCACAGTGGTCGCGGGAAAACTGTTCTCTTTTCTGCCTGTCGGCACCGTGGCGTATCGGCTCAATATGTTCTCCGCAGCAAGCGCCGCGATAACCGTCATGCTCGCCGCCTTGACCATTCGCGTCCTGCTGGAAAAGGATTCATTAGCGATTTTCGGCGGAATAGTTCTTGGGTTCTCCCCCGTCCTCTGGTCGCGAGCCGAGTCCGCGAACGTGCATGCTTTCGCGGGTATGTTGACAGCCTCGTACATCCTCCTGTTCAGCCTGTTCCTAATCCGGGGATCACGCCTCCATTTCCTGGCCGGCATGCTCGTCTTCGGCCTGAGTTGGACGGCGCATATGCAGAATCTGCTGCACCTGCCCGCTATCGGTTGGCTCGTGCTCACAAAAAGAAATGAGTTGCAGCCAAGGAATCTGTTGTTGGGAGGGTGCCTCTTCGCGCTGGGGCTTGCTCCATATATCTGGATGATGCATCGCGCGACCGTGGCGCCGCCATTCGATACGTTTTCTTCTCCGACGACTCCCGTGAGTCTCCTGTATTACGTCCTCGGACTCTCGCACAATCCGGCTTCGTTCAGCGGCTTTGGGACAATCGCCAGGAGCTCCCTCTATCTTCTGAAAGTCTATCTGGGCAGCTTCCATATCATGATTCCTTTATTGATCGCCGGCATCCTCACGTTCTGGAAACGCAACTGGCGGATATCTATTTTTCTCGGCTTGATCCAGGCCGCAAATTCGCTCTACCTGACCAACTTCAGCTATTACTTCTCCTTTTTTCATTACCTCATTCCCAGTTGCATCGTTTCCGCTGTCTGGATCGCCGCCGGGGCTGATGCGATGCGCGATTGGATCAGCCGCAAGTCCCCGGCAGGCTCTCATGTCGCTTTCTGGACTCTGCTTGCCGCCTGGGCCGTCACCGCATATCTCATCTTCCCCTCATCCCGATTCCTCCAATGGAGCGTTGAAGCCGGCTGCTCATTCCCGACAATCGACTGGCGTCGTGAGCGCAGGGGCAGGGAGTACATCAACCTCATCAACGAGCGACTCCCGGAGAATTCGGTCATTGTCACTTCATGGACTTACTTCACGCTCATGAAATATGCGCAATACGTCGAGGGCATACGACCCGACCTTGCCCTCGTGCTGCATTCCGAAACCGATGATTATCGCGAGCGGATCGCGGCAAACCCCGAGGCCATGGCGGCCCTGAATTCGTCACGACCCGTCTTCTTCATGACCGGGAGAGGAATACATGAAATCCCTTCGGATCATCCTGGAGATTTTCTGTAAAACATCGGCGCTTGCTTTGCTTGCCGTTCTGTGCGCCCTTCTTACAGCCGGATACCTCGCTTTCAAACCAACGAACGCGACCGCCGAAAGAACAGCGTGCTCGTTCAATGGGAATCGGGCCTTTGAGCATCTTCGTTCTCTGGTGAAGCTGGGGCCGCGGGTGCCCGGAACTCCCGCAGCGGCCAGGGCACAGGACTACATCTTGAATCACCTGCGTGTCAATGGTGTTGATGTCAAGGAGCAGCCGTTCGAGGCTCGAACGCCACTCGGCACAAAGAAGATGAAGAATATCATCGGCGTTTTGCCCGGCTTATCCAGCGACGTAATCATAGTGGGCGCCCATTACGACACTAAATTATTCAATGGGTTCGAATTCGTCGGAGCAAATGACGGCGCCTCGGGAACGGCGGTCTTGCTCGAACTTTCGCAATGTCTGCAGCCAAAACAAACGGGGACGACCCTGTGGCTGGTTTTCTTTGACGGCGAAGAAGCCTTCGTCAAATGGAGCCCCGCCGACAGCCTGTACGGAAGCAACCATTATGTCGATCGACTTCAGGCATCGGGTGAGATCAAGAACGTGAAGGCGATGATCCTCCTTGATATGGTGGGCGATTCGCATCTTTCAATCGAGACCGAACTGTATTCAACGCGCTGGCTGAGAAACATCGTGTGGAATACCGCCGAACGCATGGGTTATCAAAAACAATTCACTACCGCGCCGGCCTGGATTCAAAACGACCACCTCCCCTTCCTGAAGAGAAAAATTCCGGCTCTGAACATCATCGATTTTCATTATGGCCCCGCGTCACGTACAAATGAATTCTGGCATTCGCCGGAGGATACCCTCGACAAGGTGAACCCTGAATCTCTGCAGATCATCGGAGACGTCGTCGTGGCATCTCTGCCGCAAATAACCGTCAGAATGGGGAAATACCCTTAGATCGCGTCCAAAAAAGTTTTCCCTGTGGCAGGTTTACGCAAAGGTAAGCTTGAGGAGTCTTCTCTACAGCAGGTCGTCCAGCATTCGGCGGGCTACGGTGCGATATATGTTTTCATCGTCCTGCACGGACTGAGCATCCAGACGTTCTTTGGCTTCGGCAAGCTTCTCGGGGCGAACGTCAGGGAGCTTCTTCGCAAGAGACACATAACGCGCAACATCGGCGGCCTTCTGGGCTTCCGGCGAAATATTCACCTGATCCGCCGGCCGAACATCCTCCGTCGAACGCCGCCGCTGCTCTTCCTGCCGCGCCTGATTCAGCGATGGTTCGTGAACGCCATCTATTCGGTTGATATCCACGAACGCTGCTCCTTTTCTTGTCCTCGTGATTCTCTCACTATATCTATCGGCACAATTCCTGATTTCTTTAGCGCCTGCGCCAAATCTCAGGCGGTTCCCGGCTTCCTTAGCTCTAAACCCTCTTGATTCATAAGGTTATGCACTTCCACCAGTATCTCGGGAACAGCTTTTTTATCCAGCCGCAAGGTCTCCCAGGCTGCTTGATCGATGCCGGGATCGCTCCCGCCGCCCGCTCCGATCTGTTTCTTTCTGACCAGATAATCGGAAACATGCGTCACAATCGTATAATTTTGTACCTTCTCAGACGCCTTCAGCGGCAAATGATGGTACGTTAGCGCCGAAATAATGTCCTGAGACAGGTTCCACCTTTTTGCCAGGAGGCCGCCCACGTCCGTATGAGTGCAGCCGATAACTTTCTTTTCCGCCTCAAAGAGCGGGATGGCCTCATCCCGGCTTACCTCCAGCGCCTCCTGGAATTGTGCCTGCAGATACTGCCCGAATATGATCTTGCCCAGATCGTGCAACAGACCGCAGATAAAGAAGTCGTCGCTGCGCCGATCCAGATGAAGAGCTTCGCGCGCCAGAATCTGCGAGCAATAACCCGTCGCGAGCGAGTGCTGCCAGAACTTCTCGCGGTCAAAGAGCCCGCACATATCGCTGTCATATGGAGTGTCAAAAACCGTGGCCGTCGTCACGAGGTTGCGGATAATGTTAAACCCCAGCATCGTGACCGCATGGTTGATCGTCGTAACCTTGTTGCGGAGCCCATAATAGGCCGAGTTGGCCAGGCGCAACACTTTCGTCGCCGTTGAAGGATCGTGCGATATGATTTTCGCTATGTCCGCGGCTGATGAGTCTGCATTCGCGATGGCGGAATTCAGTTGCGCCAGGACCACCGGGATCGTCGGAAGCGTAACGATATTTTCGATTAGTTGCTCGGGCAGTTCCTCTTGCATCATATATTCGTTTCAATCAGCTCAGCCTGGGATGGTTTGGGTGCGACAGCGTTTCTGGTCCTCTTCTTAAACCTTCCGCCGCATCTTCAGAAATTCCTCCTTGCGATACATCTTTTCAAGGAGTTACCCTACCAAAAAATGGAATTGGTTGTCAAGAATCATCTGAATTCGTTTATTGTCGCCGTCAAATTCGGACGGTTTGCGCACAGACCTCTAATACCCCATTTTCTTCAACATCTGCAGGTTTTCAATCGCTTCGGGCAGCGGTCTCAGCTTCAGTGCTTTTTCCCAGTGTTGTCGGGCGAGATCATATCGTTTTTCCCTCGCATACAGAATCCCCAGGCTGTTGTGAGCCTCGGCGCTCGCCGGATCAAGTTCGATCGCCAGCAGGAGATGGTCCTCGGCCTCACGAAAATTGTTCGCATCCATGTAGCTGAGTCCCAGGGTCACCCGCGCCGCCGCCGAGGAAGGAGAAAGCGCTACCGCTTTCAGCGCGGCGGAGACCGCCGGCAAAGGCTCCTTGCGAGCCCGGTACACGGCGGCAAGATTCATGTATGAGCCGGCCGAATCAGGATCAAGCCGCAGCGCCTGTTGAAGTTCCTCAGTCGCCCGATCCAGCCACAATTTCTCCTTGTATGCAAGCGCCAGACTGTTGCGGAACATCGGGAGATCCGGCGCCAGCACAACCGCCTCCTTCAAATGCTTGAGCGCCTCTTCCACATGCCCGCGTTCCAGACATACATTTCCCAGGTTCAGTCTCATTCGCGGATTCTCCGGATGCATCTGAACGATGTACCGATAGAGGCGCAGTTCGTCCTGCCAGATGAAGTTGCGCTTCATCGACAGCAGCGACAGCAAAAAAAGGATACAACAGAGCAGACCAGCTACCGCTCCTTTCGAGAAGAGGAAGACGCCCGAACTGCCGATCTTCTGAAGAAACACATCGAAAGCGACCGCAATGCAAAGGAAAATGCCGATAGAGGGCAGATACAGAAAATGGATTGGCGTGAACAGATGCGTATGAGCGGCCTCCGGATATATGGGAACGATGTTGCTCATCGGAAGGAACACAATGAGAAACCAGAGGAGGCCGAAGACAGTGGCATTCGTCCGCCGGGATTTCCAGGCAAATACTGCGCCCATGCATGCGAAGAGAAAACCGAGCAAGGTACGGATTTCTCCGATCGAGCCTAAGGGGGTCCGGGGTTCATAATCGAGGTGCAGCGGGAAAAGCAGGATCAAAAGATAATCAAGGAAAACGACCGGAAGAGTAATCAACCTGGCGAGCGGCTTAATGAAAAAAGCAGAAAGAAATCCCGTCCCTGCTCCCAGCACTGCTGTACGTATTCCCACGTACATGAAAGCCAGCAAGAAAAAAGGCGTGCAATTTATGAGAAGGCGGAGGAGGCCATTTTTTCTTCGCTCTGGAACCAACCGGTCCATAACCAGGAGGATGAGCGGAAGTCCGAGAGTTTCCTCTTTCGAAAAGAATGCGATCGCGCATGAGATCAATGCCCCGAAATACAGTGTGATCGCCGCTCTCTTGCTTTTCGACTGGCAATAGCGGAGATACAATAAGAGCGAGAGCAGGAAGAAAAAGGCAGAAAGGATTCCCGTTCGATCAGCGATAGCCACCACTCCTTTGTGCGCCGGATGAACGGCGAAAAGAAGCGCGGTCAGAAATGCCAATCGCCTGTTCTGCGTCAGGCGGAAAAGGAGAAAGAAGACGATGAGCGCATTCGCGCAGTGAAGCAGGAGATTCGACAGGTGATAGCCCCACGGGCTGAATCCCCAAAGCTGATAGTCCGCCATGAATGATGCGATAACCACCGGACGATAGTACATCCCCAGGAATGGTTGACGAAACAGACCGGGCAGATGCTTCCAACTGACAATGAGAGGATTGCCGAGAATGATCGCCCTGTCATCCCAGACGAAACCGGCCTGTAGCACATTCAAATTGGCGATAAAGGCCATGCCGAAGATCAGCACCGCCGGCAGGAATAATTCACTTCCCGCCGCGGCAGCCGCGAAAGATATTCCCGAAGACCGCTGCTTCTCGGCCCACGATTTTTTAGGATGCATGGTCACAATATGATCTCTCAGAAGATTTCGCGGTCGCAGATTCAATTTCGCAGGCGCAGCGCTTCTTTTCGATACGCCTGTGCCCGCTCGATATCTCCCCGGCGCTCAAGCAAGTCTGCAAGAACGCCGTACGCTTCAGCATCCTGCGGATCCGCGGCTATGGCGCCCAGCAACTCTTCCTCCGCTCGCTCCCATTCTCGCATTTGGACCAGGATCAGCGCCGTGTTGGTTCGAAACAACGAAGAGGAAGGCGCGCGCTCCACGGCTTTTTCACTTGCCTCGAGCGCCTTTTGCAGCCACCCCTTCTGCACATATGCCACCGCCAGATTCGCATATGCGGTCGCGTCATCGGGCTTCAATTCGATCCCTTTCAGGAACTCGCGCATCGCATGGTCGAGCATGCCGGCGTTCAAATATGCGACGCCGAGCCCGTTGTGCGCCTTTTCAGAATTCGGGCTGAGCGCGACGGAACGTTCATACAACTGAATTGCCTTCTGCAATTCGCCCGCGCCCATGTACGCGACCGCAAGGTTCAGCGCCATCCTGTCAGGGTGCATCTCATTCGTATGACTGAAAAGACTGATGTCGCTCCTCCACATGACGTTTCGTCTCAGCGAAAGCATGCAAAAAAATAACGTGATCAAGACGATGGCAAGCCGAAAGACGGCGCTGCGGAAACGATAGGAAGTGCTCCCGACCACCGTAAATATCTTTTCCAGACCGACTCCCGCACAGAGGAACGCGCCGATGGATGGCAGATAGAGAAAATGGACGGGGTTGAATAATTCCCGTTCGGCCTCCTCCGGAAAAATCGGAATCACGTTGCTCATGGGTCCGAAAACAATAAGGTACCAGAGTATCCCATACGCTATGGCGGGCGCTCGCTTGTAAAGGAAGAGCGCCATGCACGTCACAAGCAGAATCACAGCCATCCCCGCCCATCCCCCGGCATCCGCCACAGAGGCAACCAAGGGAAATCGCGCTTCGTAATCAATCCGCAAGGGAAACACAAGCAGCGAAAGGTAATGGAGCAAGAGCGATGGAATGGTCATCATCCGCCGCACAGGCTCGATCAAGAACGCCGCCGTTAAACCCACGGGCAGATCGACCGCGCGCCCCCTTAACCATACGTACAGCACGGCCACCAGGAGAAACGGAATGTAAGGAACCGCCCCGCGCAACGGATTCTGTTTCAGTCTCTCACGAAAAAAGACAAAGTCCGTTACGCTAAGCATCAGCGGAAGCGTCAGCGCCTCTTCCTTGGAAAACGCTCCGAGTGCAAACAGAGCCACCGAAATCACATAACAGCCAACCGCGCGGCTAATCCGGCTTGCGTCCCGAAATGCTATATACAAAAGTAGCGCCGCAAGAAAGAAAAAGGCCGCGAGCAGGCCCGTCCGATCTGAAATGTAGGCAACTCCTTTGTGCACCGGATGAATGGCAAAAAGAAGACTGCCCAGAAATGCGGCTCTTCGGTTGCTCGTGAATCGCTGTGATAGGAAGAACACCAATAAGACGTTTGCGCAATGAAGAACGAGATTGGTCAGGTGATACCCAAGCGGCTGCAGCCCCCAAACTGCATATTCAGCCGCAAACGAGAGAAGCACTACCGGCCGGTAATACTTGGTGAGAAAGGGCTTGCTGAAGATGTCGGGCAGCGTGCCCCACTGCTTGATGGTCGGATTCCCGACAATCAGCGAGCCGTCGTCCCAAATGAAGCCACCCGCAAGAACGGTCAGATTCGCGGCTACCGCCGCCCCGAGAAGCAGCAACACTGGCCAAATACAGGCGTTCCCTTCACGGTGCTGACCACAGACTTCCCGGCTTGCTCTTCCCGTCTCCGGTATCGTTTGATATGCCATAACTTAGACAAAATTATACCATACATCTCTTGCAGCCCTCAATCCCAAAATATGGGGACAGCAAAATATGGGGACAGAGACCATATTTTTATCGTTTATATATTTAACTTCATTACATTTAAAATATGGTCTCTGTCCCCATATTTTGTTCGTTATTCAATATTTTGAACTTATCAGACAGTCGCAACCGATCGTCACTTTCGTCGGATGCTCGTCATTCCTTCTTCTCCTATCTCCGCAACGATTCGTTCTCCCACGCTGGGACGCCATTCATCGCGGAGCGAAGAATCTCTCTTCAGATGTCTCTGTCAGGCCCGGCAATTCTCAATTGACGCTCATCATGCCGAATGTTAGAATAAAGGCGTAAATGTTTTTTTGAAGTCGCTCCAATCGGAACACGTTAGGACTCCCGATGACCAAATCTGCGAAAGAGTTGCGTCCGAGCCTCAACCTGATCACTCTCTTGAGAGCCGATATCAAGAGCGGAATCGCTGCCGCCGCAGAGGCCGGTTTCGAATTCGTCGAACTCTGGGTTGACCCGCTGGAGACATATCTGAAGAACAATTCGATAGAGGATTTGCGAAAGCTGCTCGACGAGAGCCGCATGCGCGTATCAAGCATCGGGGATATCGAGTCGATTACTTTTTGCACGCCTGCTCAGGCCGCGGAACTTCGCGGTCGTTGCGCGCATCTCGCCGCCGTTGCGCGCGCACTCAATTGCCCATACCTCGTCGTCAGCGGCTCGGTCAAGCCCAGAGGAACCGGCTCCGACGCACTCGCGGAGGAAATTAGATTATCGCTCGGAGCTGTGCTCGATGTTGTCGAGCCGGAGGGCGTCGGCGTCGCACTGGCCTTCAGGGGGTTCTCCTGGTGCTCGATCAATACCCTTGCCGGCGCGATCAAGGCGGTGGAATATCACAAGGCGCGGCGAGCCGGACTTGTTCTGGATACTTTTGATCTTCACATCGTCGGCGCCGAACCCGGGATTATCACCTCGCTCGACCCCGCAAAAATCTTCGTCATGCGGCTGAGCGATTGCGGCGACGTGCCGCTTCCGCTTATTACCGATACCGCCCGACTCCTGCCGGGCGAGGGAAAGGCAGACCTGGAAGCCATGCTCTCGGCAGTCGCGTCCTCAGGATTCTCGGGAGCCGTTTCCCTGAAAGTCCTTTCGCCGAGGCTGCTGGATATGAGCGCCATCGAAGTGGCAGGCGCAGCCATGGCCGCGGCTGAAAAATACGTGTCGAATGGCAGCCTTCGATAAGTCGATTGGTTCTGAATCATGACGGGCGTCTTCTTTGATCTGGATAATACTCTTATAACAAAAAGCACCGGATTGCTCTGGTACAAATTTCTTCGTCAGAACGGACGCGCAAGCTTCCTCGATACCGCCAAAGCGCTTTATTTCTGGCTTCGATACCGGATGAACACGCTCGATATCCGCTCGCTCGCCGAACGCGAAGTCCGTAAGATCACCGGAATGTCCGAGCCTGAAATGATCGAACTCTGCGACCGCTGGTTTCACGAGATGGTGCGCCATTACATTTCTCCGCGCGCCGTCGAGGTGGTGAACCAACATCGCGCCAAGGGGCACGTGCTGGCCATCCTTTCCGCGGCAACCCCGTACACGGTGAACCCGGTGAAAAAATATCTTCGGATCGATCACGGACTGTGCACGCACCTTATTGTCAAAGACGGCTGTTTCACCGGCAAGCTCGTCGAGCCGTATTGTTACGGAGAGGGAAAACTGTATTGGGCCGAACAGTTCGCCAATGAAAAAGGCCTCAACCTGAGCGACTGCTATTTCTATACCGACAGCTATACCGATCTCCCCGTGCTCGAGCGCGTCGGCTACCCCTGCCCGGTGAATCCCGACCGCATGCTCGAGGCCGAAGCCGCCAGGCGCGGCTGGTCCGTCACCAGATTCTGAAGAGGACAACCATGGAAGACAAGATCAGGCTGACAGCGCTGACCACCAGCGGCGGGTGAGCTTGTAAGGCCAGCCAGGCCGACCTGGCGCAGGTCCTGCGCCTCCTGCCCCCCGCGACCGACCCGAGGATACTCGTCGGCGCCGATACCGCCGACGATGCAGCCGTCTTCCGTCTCGATGACAAAACCGCGATTGTACAAACCGCCGACTACTTTACGCCCATCGTGGATAATCCATACGATTTCGGACGGATCGCGGCCGCAAACTCGTTATCAGACATCTACGCCATGGGAGCAAGGCCCCTTTTCGCCCTCAACCTCGTCGGATTCCCCACGAAGGATCGCCCGATCTCGCTCCTCGCGGAAATCCTTAGGGGCGGTATCGACAAGGCGGCGGAAGCGGGCATAGCGATTGTGGGCGGCCACACCGTCGTCGATCAGGAGCCGAAATACGGACTCGCTGTCACCGGAATCGTCGCGCCCGATAAGATCGTGAGAAATTCAACCGCACGCGCCGGAGATCTCTTGATCTTGACCAAGCCGCTCGGCACCGGTATCATCACCACCGGAATTAAAGCCGGCGAGGTGCCGCCGGAAACCATCCAAAAAGTGACCGCCCTCATGGCTGCGCTGAATAAGAAAGCCTCGGAAGTGATGGTCGAGGTCGGCGCGAACGCCTGCACCGATATCACCGGTTTCGGGTTGCTCGGACATCTGCATGAGATGATTTCCTCAAGTAAAGTGGCCGCCCGGATCAATGCCTCGAAGGTGCCCATCATGGAGGAGATCTGGAGACTCATCAAGGAGGAATGCGTGCCCGGCGGCAGCTTGTCGAACAAGAAATATGCCGATGACGTGACCCGATGGCACGAAGACGTCAAGGAGCCTGTCCGCCTCGCTCTCTGCGACGCGCAAACCTCCGGGGGCCTCCTCATCGCCGTGTCGCCGGAAAAGGCGTCACAGATGCTCTTCACGTTGCATGAGGCCGGCATACAGGCCGCTGTCGTCATCGGACGAATCGAAAAAGACCCTGCATGCTGCATCCTTGTCGAGCCTTGACAGACGCCGCATAGACGTAACTCGCACGAAGAGGCTCGACTTCATGAAACAGTCTGCCGAATTCCAATGAGCTGGAGGCTCGAATAATGAAACGCCTGCAAAAATACATCGACCGAGAGGTAAAGCTTGAACCGCTGAAGGACGTGCCGTGGTTGTCATCACTGGGAATTGAAGTGCGCTACGTGCCGGAGACACTCGAGGAATTCGATGAAATGGAATTCGGTCTCGGACATGCTATCGGTAAACCCACCATCTTCACCCTGGTGCTGGTGCAGGGCAAGCTCAAACGGGTCTCGCTCGGATGGATTCCCGAAGAGGGCAACGAGGATGAACTGCACGCATTCTCAGAGCCTGAACTGGCGGAAGTCCTCGAACAGAAAGAAACCTCCCTCACCAGCTTCTTTGATAGAATAACGGCGGCATAGGTTCTACCTTGAGTATATTCAGTATCTGAAAATGGCCGCCAGAGGCGAACCGCCCGGCACCTCTTCCGGCTTCACCGCATACACTGTCCCGCCATTGAGCACTGTCTGGATGGCGGCAACATCAAGCAGGTCCTCATCGCCCGGCTCTTCCTTCTCGTGCACGTGCACCCCTCCATTGGTGAAAACGCCCCAAACCTGCAAGCCAACCGGTACAAACTTACATTCCCAGCGGCCCCCAAGCCAGAGACGTAGCGTGTCCACCCGCCCCTGTGACGCACCCCGAAGAATCTCCTTGATATCCTTTGACGCGTGCCCCGTCCCCAGTTCCTGCATGAATCGCTCGCCGGCCTTAGCCTGGGTCTCGGAAAAATGGGGTGCAACCACTGCCCACGCCTGCTGCCGCAGCTCTTCAGGTTTCAATATCTCCGGGTTTCCACCGACCCCATCATCAAGCAGGTACTGATAGCTATTGGCCGCCCGATAGATGGAAAACAGATACTCCACGCCCGCCAGTACCAATGGCGCCTGATCTCTGTACAGCACCTTTTGAAGGATGCGATCCACCTGCAGAAAGTACTGCATGATCCGGTCCTTCTCATCATCCGTTCCGGAGCCGTGGCCGTGAAAAATCGCCGGTCTCTTGCCCTCTTTCGCGCCCGATGAAAAAGCCCGGCCGCCTCCCTGTATCGCCGGCGTTCGCGTGTGGAATTGAAGATGCTTTTCCAGAACGTCGTATTTCAAAGCATCCGCAAGCCCTCTGGGCATCCCATCAACACGCACCTCGTGGGCTGAATAACGCGTGCAGTGAAACAAACGCGCTTCATTCTGGCTCAGGGCAAGCACATAGTAACGCCCATCGCCGGTGAACAGCGCCAACATGGGCTTGAGGTGAAATCGATCGGTCACTACAACCAGATCGGTAAAGGGAACCGGTACTCGAAACGCACGAGTGTCGTCGCGGGTGATAAACATTGCCAACCCATCGCTCTGATGCTGCCAAAACGGCCCTTCACCTAAGTAAGAACGAGCCTTTTTGAGAAAACCGCCTGCCTCCGGGCGTCGCATCCCGAGCGCGATTAATTCTTCCTCCGCTTTTCCTATCAGGTTCTTCAAGAGGATAGGATTCTGCCGCGTTTCCTTCGCCATTCGCTGCATCGGCATGTACAGCGACACGCAGTATTCCTCTCGTTTTTCCGCAAGTATCCTCAAATCATCGAGCGTTATAAGATCTATATATTCCATGCGATTCCTCCTTCTCCTGCAAAACCCGCCGGGCGACGGGATTCTTGATAGAGTCTCTCGCTGCACATTCTCTGGACCCTTGTTTTTCCTCCCTACTTAAAACTTAACATTCCTTTCCCCGGCCCTCTATCAGAGTTCTTACCGGAGAGAAAGGCCTTGGTCTCGACTTCATTGAAACGGTGAATGAGATATGGTAACATGCTCTTGAGCACGAAAGACCCAAACCTGTCGCGAAGGTTTTCCCGTGAAAGTCAGACAAGATAACACAAACAAAAAGGCAGCCGCCTCGCTGCGACCTCCCTTGCTCGAGGTCATCTGCGACACCATGGCCGATGGCTTGTTCACCGTCGATCTCGATGGAACCATTACGTTCTGGAATAAGGGTGCCGAAAGAATCACCGGCTACACCGCAGAAGATGTCATCGGAAAAAACTGCGACATTCTTGAGGGAGATAATTGTCTCGGCACCAACTGCGTTGACGGCATCCGCAGTTGTGGATTATTTGAAAAAGGCGAGGTCTCTAACAACGAGTGCACCATCCGAACCAAAGACGGACACTTCGTGACTCTCCTGAAAAATGCGCGAGTGCTTAGGGACAAAAACGGAAACATCATCGGCGGAGTCGAAAACCTGACCGATATAACAAACCTTAAACGGGCCCAAGAGGAAGTCCGCCTCCTCCGCAGAGAGCTGAGGGAACGCCACAAATTCGAGGGTATCATCGGCAAGGACGCGCGCATGCAGGAGGTTTACAACCTCATTGAAGACGTGGCGCCCACATCCGCATCCGTCCTCATCTTCGGCGAAAGTGGAACCGGCAAGGAACTCGTTGCCAGCGCCCTGCATTTCAAGAGCCTCCGCGCGGACGGTCCCTTCGTCAAGCTGAATTGCGCCGCCCTCTCGGAAAATCTGCTCGAAAGCGAATTGTTCGGCCATGTCCGCGGCGCTTTTACTGGCGCCATCCGCGATAAAATTGGACGCTTCGAACTGGCAAATGGCGGCACCCTTTTCCTGGATGAAATAGGAGATATTTCTCTCAATGTGCAGGTGAAACTGCTCCGCGCACTCCAGGAGAAAGTGATAGAACGGGTCGGAGATATCAAGCCCCTTCATGTAGACGTCCGCATCATCGCCGCCACGCACCAGGACCTCAGACAACTCATGAAAGAGGGAACCTTTCGGGACGACCTCTATTATCGCCTCAAGGTCGTATCACTCTTTCTTCCCCCTCTATCCGAACGAAAAGACGATATCCCTCTTCTGGTTGAACACTTCATACAGAAATTCCGCCAACAGACCGGGAAACCTGTCGGGGGAATAAATCCCGACGCACTTCGAACCCTGATGTCATACGCGTGGCCCGGTAACATTCGCGAGCTTGAAAATGCGATCGAACATGCCTTCGTGCTCGCCAAAAGCAGGATCATCACGCCGGACCTTCTCCCCATAGAGATTTCGCCGTGCCCTGTTTGCCACGCAACCGATTCCGGCACCCCCTCAGTTACCGGCACCATCACCAGGGAAACACTCCAAAGCGCACTCGCCAAAGCCGGATGGAACAAAGCTAAAGCGGCCAGACTCCTCGGCGTCACGCGCACTACGGTGTGGCGCAACATCAAGAAATATGGCCTTCACGAGAATCCTTCCGCAGAACCGTAACATGCAACGATAGCATTGCAAAGCTTAATCGTTACATGTAACGCTGTCTATTTTCCGCATGCCACAGCATCAGAATCGGAGTCAAATCATAAGGTTCTGTCTATCAAATAGTTATGTCGCACATATCCCTTCTTCTTTTCTCCCGGCTTTTTGGCACGTGTATTGCCAATTTATGATGCATGAATATTACGGTACCCCGGGAAGCAGAAAGAAACGCATGAAGGAGGCATCGTCATGAAGAGAAGATTGCTGCTCCTCATAATCGTGTTGGGAATAACGGCGAGCTTCATGGCTTGCGGCGCGACAACAAGAACCAATTCTAAAATCGAGAAGTTGGGAATGGGGGATTCGAGCCAGTCTCAAGTTCAAACGGCTTCGGCTGACCAGCCCGATTGGTGGCTCTATGACACCCCCTTTGGATACTGAAGTGAAATCTTTGAGAGCCGCCCCCTCAAGGCGGATAAGTAATGGAATCTTGCTGTAATGGCGAATCGGACATGTGCGGATTCGGAGGAGGGTATTGCTTTGCCGGGCATCCCGCAACTATCAGACCAAGAACTGCAAAGGCTGTGTTCCTGCTCGGGCAGACCCGTTTTCGTTGCGTGTTTCACACCATCATGCGTTCCATGTAAACGGATGCTGCCGATGCTTGATGCCCTCCGTGAAAAACTCTCGAGCAGCCTCAATATCGTGAGGGTGAATGTTGAGAAATATCCTTTGATAGCGACTACATACGATATAGCGGCTGTGCCTACCTTATTAATCATCGTGGACGGTACGGTGAGAGAACGCATTGTTGGTGTTGTCGATTGGAAGGACTTACTGCGAAAGGCTTCTGAGTATGCCGCAGCGCACAGCTCGGCGGGATTCCCGAAAAGTCCTGACAAATTCGAAATAATGAACAGGGATTACGAGTTCTGCGAGCAAATAGGCGAAAGCCAGTCAAGCAAGGTGTACCGCGCCATCCACAGACCAACATCAAGGATGGTGACGATAAAAGTCCTTCTCCCAAAGGCTCATGCCGGCTCCGGAAGAAAATATTCGGAGCCCGAGTTTCATTGTCCCCTGAAACACAAGAACATCCTCCAATGCTATGATTTCTTCACAGATGGCAAATTCGGATATCTCGTGACGGAGTATATGAACGGGTTCAATCTCCGGCATTGCATCGAGGAAAGCGCGAAGTCCTTCCCCGACCCACATATCCGCTTCAACCACCTGATGGATACGGCCCAGAGAATATGCGAGGGCCTCATCTATCTTCACGACCAAAGGATTGTCCACGGCCAGATCAAGCCGGAAAACATCCTGGTATCCCGGGACATGATGGGGCCTTTTTTCCCGGTCCACAAGGAGGTCAAAATTTCAGACTTCGCATTGGCGAGCCTCATAAAGGGGATCTTCCACTCCTCAGCCCATGTGAAGGGGGGCGACATGAGGTACATGTCGCCGGAACAGATCATTAAGAGAAAAGCGACGTTTCGCTCTGACATTTTTTGTCTGGGGGTCACTCTGTATGAGCTGTTCACAAGTCATTCTCCCTGGAATGGGCGCTCGGGCAAGGGCGATTTGGTGGCGAGAGTGCTCTCGCCTCATTTCCGTCCACCCTTCCCATCGCACCTTATTCCGTCGCTTCCAGGGCAGCTGGATTCGATTATCGTGAAAATGCTCGAAAAAAACGAAAAACGTCGCCCCGCCAATATCGTCGAAGTCTGGCTTGCGCTGGAAAAAGTCGGAACCCGGAAGATATGACTTTCAAAGCCGCAAAAGAATCGGGACTGCCCAATGCCAAATGTAAAGAGTTAGGGGCTACACTAAAAACCGCATTGACCAGGAGGTAGTAGCGCGATGAAGTGCAGTAATCATCCCGACCGGGAAGCGACCTTTCGCTGCCAGAAAGACGATGTCTATCTATGCCAGGAGTGCCTGACATGCCGCAACCCGGATATCTATTGCAAGTACAGAACCGGTTGCATCATATGGGAGATGCAAAAGTACGGGGAAGCCGAACTTGCCCCTCTCCAGAAAGAGTCAGCCAAGAGCTTCAAGGTGAAATTCCTGCCTTATGAAAAGGAAGTGGTTGTCCAAGAGGGGAAAACTATCTTTGAGGGAGTTGAGGAGGCGGGACTTTTCCTGAACAACTCATGCGGCGGTCGCGGAATCTGTGGCAAATGCAAGGTTCGTATCGAAGGGGGAAAATATCTTTCTGCATCCAATCCCTATCTCACCCCTGACGAAATCAAAGACGGTTTCACGCTGGCATGCACCACCCGGGTAACAGATGACCTCACGGTCACCATACCACCGCAATCCCAGCGACGCAAGATAAAAATCCTTGACGATGCCGCCGCCGTTACATCCGTCCTGTGCAGCTCGTCAACAAAATTGAGCCCGTTGACCGAACGCGCCTCGGTTGATTTGCCGCCGCCTACAATTGAGGATTCCTCTAGCGACCTCGATAGGGTGGTCCGGGCGCTGCGAAGGGCGGGGCATCTCTCAACTTTCTTTCGCGTCGATTTGCCGGTAATCCGCAAGCTTGGCGAAACGCTGAGAAAAAACGATTGGCGCGCCACAATCAGCCTGTACAAAGACGATGGCGTTTGCGAAATAGTCGATCTGAAAAATACCACGACCTCGGGTAACGGCTACGGAGTTGCGGTGGATGTCGGCACAACTTCTGTCGTTACCTATCTTGTCAATCTGTCGGACGGAAGAGTGGTGGCAGCCGCTTCAAGCCAGAATGCGCAGGTGGCGCATGGAGAAGATGTCATCTCGCGAATCGTTTGCACGCAAAGCACTCCCGGCTGTCAGGAGAAGCTGCATCGGCTCATTGTGGGCACTTTGGAGGGATTGCTGAGGGAAATCGTAACGTCTGCAGCCGTCGCGCCCGCCGATATCGACAGCATCTCGATCGCAGGAAATACCACGATGATGCACCTCCTGCTGCAAATCGACCCTCAATACATCCGACGCGAGCCGTACCTGCCTACCGCGACGACATTTTCGGTACTGCGCTCAAAGGATATCGGGCTGGGCTACTGTCCAAACGCCATAGTTCATATTGTTCCCGGAAATACGGCGTACGTGGGAGGCGACATCGTGGCGGGTGTCCTCGCCTCAGGCATGCAAAGGGACCCCCGCACGACTCTGTTTATAGACGTTGGCACCAATGGCGAAATTGTCCTCGGCAATTCCGATTGGCTGATGACGGCCTCATGCTCCGCAGGACCGGCTTTCGAGGGCGGTGGAATCCGCTGCGGCATGCGGGCGGAAGAAGGCGCCATCGAACACATCAACATCGACCCGCTTACCCTCGCGCCGACCTATGAGGTCAATGGAGACCTGCCCCCGAGAGGCATATGCGGCTCCGGCATGATCGACCTGCTCTCCGCCATGCTTCAAGCCGACATTATAGACCGCAGAGGAAGGTTCAAGGAAAGAGGCGCCAACCAATACGTCAGGCAGAGCGAGGCCGGGCCGGAGTATGTGCTGGTACCGGCTGAAGAGTCAGAGCTGGGAGAGGATATCGTGTTCACACAGGCCGACGTCGATACCCTGATGCGAAGTAAAGCCGCTATTTATGCCGGCTTTGCCACAATGCTGGCCCGCGTGGGTCTGACGTTCGCACAGATCGACCGGATCATGATCGCCGGCGGATTCGGCCGATACATCAAGATACCGCAGGCAATCGCGATCGGCATGTTGCCCGATTTGGAAGAATCCAAATTTCAATATCTTGGCAACAGCGCCGTACAGGGGGCCTACCAGGCATTGCTCTGCCATGAAAGCAGAGACGAATGTAATCGAATAGCCGGCATGATGACCTATCTCGACTTCAGCACTTCACAGGAATTCATGGACCAGTATTCGGCGGCGCTGTTCTTGCCGCATACAAATTTGCAGTTGTTCTCATCAGCAAAGAATGCAACCATTTCGTGACAGCATGGATCATGGTAAGATCAAGAAGGAGGAGAAAACATGGGCGAGACAATGAATTTCATCGTGATCGGCGCCAGCGCCGCAGGCCTCAAGGCTGCTTCAAAGGCACGCCGCCGCAACCCCGGCATCAAAATCACCGTCCTCGAGAAAGGCACCTTCATCTCGTTCGCCGCTTGCGGGCTCCCCTATTATGTCGCGGGAGCGATTCAAAAGCAGGAGGCTCTTTACTCGAATATCATCGGGATACCCCGGACCCCGGAATTTTTCCTCAAGATGAAGGAAGTGGAAATCATCACGCATCAGGAAGTCACCTCCATCGACCGCAAAAACAAGAAAGTCGTGGGGAAAAACCTGGATACCGGCGAAGGCTTCTCTCTCCCATATGACAAGCTCCTTCTGGCTACCGGCGCTCAAGCGGTTGTGCCTCCTATTCCAGGAATCAACCTGAAGAACATCCATACACTGCAATCCATAGAAGATGCCGAAGCGCTCCGCGGTCTCGTCGGCAAAGGCAAGAAGGGCGTGATTATCGGCGGCGGCTTTATCGGCCTCGAGGCGGCGGAAGCCCTCGTTGAGCGGGGCGTTGAAACCACTATCGTGGAAAAAATGGACCAGATAATGCTCGGCCTCGATTATGAAATGTCGATCATGGTAAGGAGACACCTCGAGGATAAGGGCGTCGTGGTGAGGACATCCGACGGCGTAATTGAATTCAAGGGAGACAATGCCGGCAATCTGAGCCAGGTAATCACGGAAAAAGGAGTCCTGAAAGCCGATCTCGCCGTCCTCGGCATCGGCGTAAGACCGAATGTGAAACTCGCTAAAGAAGCCGGCATCGATGTGGGCGAGACCGGCGCTATTCGAGTTGACAAATACATGCGAACGTGCGATCCTAACATCTTCGCGGCCGGCGATTGCGTCGAGACCTACAACCTTGTCACGAAAAAGCCTGCCTTTGTCCCACTCGGATCGACCGCAAACAAACAGGGCCGCATCGTTGGCATCAACGTCACGGGAGGCGCGGAGACGTTTCCTGGCATATTGGGAACAATGGTGTTTAAAACCTTCGATATGAATATCGGAAGAACCGGACTCAGCGAGAGAGACGCCCGTAAGCTCGGTCTTGATGTCGAGACTGTCATCGTCCCAATACCCGACCGCGCCCATTACTATCCCGGCGCCAAACTCATCGCCACAAAACTTTTGGCCGAGAAAGCGGGCGGCAGACTGGTCGGCGCTCAGGTGGTCGGCATGGGCGATGTCGACAAGCGAACCGACATCTTTGCAACTCTCATAAACGGTGGAGCCACGGCTGAATCCATCGGCAATCTTGACCTCTGCTACGCCCCGCCGTATTCCTCGCCGATTGGGCCCGCGCTTACCGCGATCAATGTCATGCGCAATAAGCTGTGCGGAGAGGCAAGAGGAATCTCCCCCCTGGCAGTAAAGGGAAAGCTCGATAGGGGCGATGACTTTGTATTCCTTGATGTACGCAACCAGAATGAATACGATGAGGTGCGCATAAAAGGCACAAAATTCATTCCACTCGGCCAATTGAGAACGCGTTTGAATGAATTGCCGAAGGATAAGGAAATCATCGCGTTTTGCAAGATAAGCCTCAGGGGATATGAGGCCTGCAAAATTCTCGACGCAGCCGGATTCAAAGACACCAAATTTATGGACGGCGGAGTAGTCACCTGGCCCTTTGAACTCGTTACGGGAAATGGAGCTAAATAAACGGACCTTAGGCAGACCCGCGCAAAAGCGTGTCTGATTGCTCCTCGCCGATCCGATGAAAACGACTCTCAAGGAGTATCACAATGAAAATATGTATCTGTGGAAAAGGAGGAAGCGCCGAGCAGGGGAATACGGTGGCGGCAAGATTGACGGAATTGCATATTCCGGTCATCGGCACGGTAGGATTTCATTGTGAGATCCAATCTTCTTGTCTCACCGGACGCCGCCTGAATCTTGACGGCGCAGCGGCTGCCGAGGTGGCAAGGATAACCGGCAAATTGCTCAGCCGGCACTCGCGCGACCAGGACGACGGTAAAAGGGTTGTACGATGACAAGTTCATATTACGAGTCATGCAGAAGCGACTTTTGGAAGCGCGTCTTCCAACAAGAGGTAGACTATCTCCGGAGAGAACTAGCCGGTTGCAAAAACCTCCTGAGTGTTGGCTGTGGACCAGCGATTATAGAGGGCATGCTTGGTCATTACGGATTTGACGTCACGGGGCTGGATATTTCTCAAGAAGCTCTGAATCAAGCTCCCGATCAAGTGAGGACCGTGCTGGGCTCAGCGGAGCAGACTAATATCGAAAGCTCAAGCTTCGACGCAATAATATACGTGGCGTCTCTCCAGTTTATAGACAACTATTCTGAAGCGCTCCGCGAAAGCGAGAGGATCCTCAGACCTGGAGGAACCATCCTTGTTATGCTTCTGAATCCAGAATCGTTCTTCTTCAAACAGAAAAGGAGGGATCCTGAGTCCTACGTCAATAAGATCAGGCACGTGAACTTGAAAGCCATCGAACAGGCGATTTCCCAAATCTTCGCACTGGAAAAAACGGAATACTTCCTCGGAATAAGAGGACCCGAACTTTTTAAATCGGCGGACCCGGCCCATTCAAGCCTGTATTGCGTAAAAGCGAAAAAGAGAATTTGATCGGTGCCTATGTGCCGTCCAGCGCGCCTTCAGTTCGGCGTTTCCGCGCTAGTTTGACCAGGTAATCGTCAACCGCCGCATGCAGCGACGCGGCCGCAAGAAAGGCGCAATGCTGATGATCGGGAGGAAGCCCTCCAAGCTCCGTTAGGATGCTTTCACCCGTGATTTCAAGCAGGTCATCCGGCGCCTTGCCAAAAGACATTTCCGCGGCATAAGAGCCGCATACCACCGTCGCGCCGCAGCCGTCAGTGAGGAACGAAGCGCTGAGAACGGCGTTGTCTTGAAATTTGAGAAAAATTTCCATGCTGTCGCCACATATCCCTTTTACCGTGGCATGCCCATCGGCATCATCCATCGCTCGCATGTAAAGAGGATGCTGCCAGCGCTCGACGACTTTATCTCCAAAGCCCCGCTTTGTCTCATCTAAAATATACTGCTGTAATTGCTCCAGAAAAGCATCAAACGCATCATTCTTTCCGACACCTGCATCAGTCATCCCTACACCTCTAATACAGCTCTGACAGAGCTTGTTAATCCTGTTTCCCTTCAAAAACTTCAACTACATAGCCCTCGGGCAAATGAGCCGTCCCCTTGAGACAAGGAATGCCCACTTCCTCCGAGATTCCGCGCAGGAGCATGTCTAAATGATCGCAAAATCCCCCGCCCATTACCCATTTTCCATCTTCTCGATGAGCGAACGCACAGGTGCAGAAATGTATCGCCTCCGCACCTTTGCTTTTCAATATCTTTGCCATGGCGACGACTTTATCGCCAGGACACCGGCAGGTGAATACACCGATCAATTCGGCGCTTTCATAGAATGAAAACGCCTGTTCGGTGCCTTTCAAGCTTTTCAGACAACTGGTAATTGGACAATGTTCTTCTTTTTTTCGCAGCGGATGATGCCGATTCTAGTCATTTTCTGGTCCCGCCCTTTCTCAGAAGCGCCTGGTGATATCATTACGTCCTGCGGAGGTAAAGCTCTCGAAGACTTGTCGCCCCTTCGGTTGTCGCCCCGTCCTCGCCCGGCCTGTGCGATATGCCCGAAGGGGTCACCTCAATGCATTTCTGCACTGTCCGCAGGCGTAGGAAATGCATTCCCGCAACGACCGGCGTTCGCCGCGTTTGACGGCGCCGCGCCAGGAATTTTACATGTCGTTCGATGGCAAGGATTTAAATTAATCCTGAAAACCGCCATCCATTGGCATGATCACTGCCTGATCACCTTTTTAGAAATGAAAATGCAATGAGCTTGCCAAGAAAGGATTCCAATGACACTGAAGGATCACATAATGCGGGGCCTCGCGCAGGTAATCGATCCGGAAACCGGACTGAATGTCGTTCGCATGGGTTTGGTTCACGAAGTCAGTATCGATGAAACTCAGGGAAATGTACACGTCTTGTTCCGGCCAACCTCCTACTTTTGCCCGCTCGCCTTCAGGCTGGCTGTCGACATCCGTGACGCCTTGAAGGCAGTCCCCGGCGTAAATTCCGCAAAAGTTGAGGTCGCGGACTTCATACACGCAAGGGAGCTAAATCAGGTATTGTCGGGCGGCAAAGCTCGGAATTCTGAAATGAGAGAGACGTGATCTACTCCAGTTGATAATACATGAGTGACAATCGCGAAAAGACCATACCTCGGCCCGGATATCTCCACCGCCTCTTTTCGCCCGAATTAGACTGGATTCAAGTTGAAGTTACCACCTTCTGCAACGCAAGATGCATTTATTGCCCACACACGATCTTCCGCGAGAAATGGGCAAACCGGCATCTGCCCATTGACGCCTTTAAACGCATCCTTTCTGCCGCTTCCCGCACACAACTCATTTATCTGCAGGGCTGGGGCGAGCCCTTCATGAACCCCGATTTTTTCGCAATGGCCGAGATGGCAAAGAAAGCAGGTTGCCGCGTTGGAGTGACGACAAACGGAATGCTGCTTGACGATAATGTCATCTGGACGTTGGTGCGGCAGCAGATTGATGTGGTCGCCTTTTCATTGGCTGGTAGCGATGAGATGAACGACACTTACCGAAAAGGGACTCGTCTGGAAACGGTATTAAGAGCAATTCGAGAACTGAACCGTGAAAAGGAAGCCAATAAGAGCATCCGTCCGGCGATACACATAGCGTACTTGCTGCTCAATTCCGCCTTTGACAGCCTCCAAAAGCTGCCGCGCCTGCTGGATAATGCCGGGGTTGCTCAAGTAGTCATCAGCACGCTTGATCTTGTGCTTGGCAAGGAGCTTGAACGAGAAGCGGTCCGCCCCAGAACGAACGATGAATATGAAAAGGTGCGGGCCAGATTGGACGCGATCGCCGCCGAGGCGGGACGTCTGAATATTGACGTGCATTACCAAATCAGGCATCCCGGCAAGCGCCGTCCGGTTTGTACCGAAAACGTCCTGCGCGCCCTTTTCGTTTCCGCCGACGGCCGGGTTTCCCCTTGTGTTTTCACCAACTTGCCGCTGTCCGATGCGGCGGCGCGGATGGTCGAGGCAAATGGGCGACCTTTGGAACCTCTCACTTTCGGCAACGTCAGCGAGCAATCGCTCTCCCGGATTTGGCGAACAAGAACTTATGCCGCTTTCAGGCATTCGCATGCGGCCGGAAAAGCCGCCATTTGCCGCGAGTGCCCAAAGCTTTTTATCGGCTGACGCGCTTTACCGATCTTCTTGCACATGGGTATCCTGAAATATTATTCCGCCGGCCAATCCACTCCAGACGGAGGTGAACCGATGCCGAAAAAGAAAACAGAGTTGCCGCTTGTGGTTTTGATGCTTGTTATCCTGGTTTCGACAACGTCTTGCTCTTCAATAGCCTCGAAGCAAGAGCCGATACAACTCGACGAGAAAATGGTTTATATCCCGCCCGGGACTTTCTTGATGGGCAGCCCCGACGCGCAGGGCGAAAAAAATGAGCGCCCTCAACACGAGGTATCAGTATCTGGTTTTTGGATGGATGCCTGCGAGCTCACCAATCGGAGATTCAAGGAATTCATTGACGCGACCGGCTATGTCACCGACGCGGAAAAACGCGGTAAGGCCTGGATTTGGGACGAACAATGGAAAGAGATGGCCGGAGCCGATTGGCGGCATCCCAAAGGGCCTTCAAGCAGCATCGAGACCATCATGGACCATCCCGTCGTTCAGGTAAGCTGGAACGACGCCACCGCCTATTGTAACTGGGCGGCCAAACGCCTCCCAACCGAAGCTGAATGGGAATACGCTTGCCGGTGCGGCACCCTGACGGCCTACTCCGCCGGCAACACGATTTCACACGATCACGCGAATTATTTCGGTTCCGAAGAATTGGACATTTGGGACGGCACCTCTCCGGCCGCAAGCTTCCCGCCTAATCCATTCGGCATCTATGACATGCACGGGAACGTGTGGGAATGGTGCCTGGATTATTATGACGACGCCTTCTACTCACGCAGTCCCGGGCTTAACCCCCTGAATGAGGCCTCGGCTCCTTACCGGGTCATGCGGGGCGGCGCGTGGGATTATTGCCCGCTCGGTATGCGCTCGGCTTACCGCGGCGCCGACTTTCCCTTCAGCGCCAGCGACGCGAGAGGATTCCGCTGTGTAAAACCGATCGATTCTCCGGAATGGCAATCCACTCCTCCGCAAAAAGGAGAGACGAAGGGCATGGGTGACTGAAAAGACATGGTTCAGCGGAAGTTACCGAAGGGAGCAAACAACTCTTACCTGTTCCCCAGCTCGAGCAGTTTCTCTTTGTTGAGCTGGAGCGAGGAGCGCGAGTACTCGACGAGCGAAATGACGCCCGAGTCCATGCGGATGGCATCGACCGGACATGCCTCCACGCAGAAGCCGCAGAAGACACAGCGGGTGTAGTCGATGTCGAAGGAGATCGGCTGCTTCATGACGCCCGGATCGGGATGTTCGCCGGGCTCAATCGTTATGCAGCGGGCGGGGCAGACGGTTGCGCAACACATGCAAGCCACGCAGCGCGACGACCCGTCCTGGCGCTGCATCAGGCGGTGACGTCCTCGCCAGCGCGGACTGATAGGCCGGTTCTTGTCGGGGTACTCAATAGTGACCGGATTCTTGAACGGGTTCGACAGGTTCTTGAAGAAGTGGCGAGAGGTTATATAGACTCCCCTGAAGATTTCGGGAAAATACAGGCGCTCGAGGAAATTCAGTTTCGTTTTGATTGATGATGCCATTGCCTGTTCATCTCCGGGCCCGGCACGCTTGCGCGGCTCAGGCCTTCTTAATCTTATTGCAGCAACAGGATAACTACGCCAGTCACGAAAATATTTGCGAGCGACAGCGGAAGCAGCATCTTCCAGCCGAGCCGCATCAATTGATCATATCTGAACCGCGGCAGCGTCCAGCGCACCGTCAACTGAAGCCAGCACAACGCGACCACCTTCACCGTGAACACGCCCATCTGTATCAGCGCCACAATCAGGCCCGACTTGAAGAAGCCGAGCAGCATATCGGTCGTGACCCACGGTATCTGCCATCCGCCGAAAAACAGCGACGCCACGATCCCGGCAATAACCACCAGCTCGGCAAACTCACCCATGAAGAACATGCCGAATTTCATTCCGCTGTATTCGAGGAAATAGCCCGCCACCAACTCGGATTCGCCTTCAGGCAAATCGAACGGCGTCCGCTTGGTCTCGGCCATTGCCGCCGTAAAAAACAAAAGGAATGCGACAGGCTGAGTGACAATGCCCCACGCCGGGATGAAGCCGAACAGCAGATTCCCCTGCGCGCGCACGATCTCATCGAGCCGAACCGACTGGTACACCATAAGGATGCCGATGATCGTGAGTCCGAGCGTGACCTCGTACGAAATCATCTGCGCCGCCGAACGCAGCGCCCCAAGCAAAGACCACTTGTTGTTCGAGGCCCACCCGCCCAGAAACACACCGAAGATCGCGGTCGACATCACCGCCACAATGAACAGCAGACCGATGTTGATCTCGGACACGACAAAGTTGATTTCATACCCGAATACCGGCAGCTTGTCGGCAAACGGGATAACCGCGTACACCACGAACGCCGGAAACAGCGCGATGAATGGCGCCACCGTGTGCACGATGCGGTCGGCGCCGGCAGGAATGAAGTCTTCCTTCATCATCATCTTGATGCCGTCGGCCACCGGATGCAGCAGTCCGGCCAGTGTGATGCCGAACACGTTTGCGCGGTTGGGCCCGAGCCGGTCCTGAATAAAGGCGCTCTGCCTGCGTTCCGCCCACGTCAGCAGGCCCGCCAGGTTGAGCACGAACAGAGTTGCGATTGCTATCTTGATTGCGAGAATGATGGCTTCAACCATGTTACCTGTCCATTTCGCCGCCGATCATGTTCACCATGCCAAATGTGGGTATGATGTCCGCTATCATGGCCCCTTCCAGCATCTTCGGCATCGCCTCGACAATCGGGAAGCACGGGGGCCGGCAGCGGCACTTCCAGGGTTTTTCCGAGCCGTCGGAAACGATGTAGAAGCCGAGTTCGCCGTTGCCTCCCTCGACGGCGAAATACACTTCTCCCTTCGGCGGCCGAATCCCTTTGATGATGATATTAAAATGATGCACGAGGCCTTCGATCGAGTTGTACACTTTCTCCTTCGGCGGCAGCGTGACCTTGGGGTCATCCACCGCGATCGGGCCCTCGGGCATTTGCGCGAGCACCTGGTCGATGATGCGGATGCTCTGCTCCATCTCGAAGACGCGCACCATGAACTTGTCGTAATTGTCGCCCGCCTTGCCGAGCGGCACCTCGAAGTCAAGCCGATCGTAAACGAGATACGGCATCGCCTTGCGCACGTCGTAATACACGCCGGCCGCTCTAAGACACGGTCCGGTCACGCCATAAGCGAGGCAATCTTCAGCATTGAGCACGCCCGTTCCGCGCATGCGGTCATAGAAGATGCGGTTTTTCTCGAGCAGGCCGCGCATGTCGTCGATAAGTGACTGCACCTTGTCGAGAATCTTTCGCGTTTGAGGCCGGAAACCTTCCGGCAGGTCGTAGGCCACTCCGCCAATGCGCGTGTACGTGGTCGTAAGCCGCGCCCCGCACAGAGACTCAATCAGCTCCCACAACCATTCACGACCCTGTATGGCGTACAACATCGCCGTAAATGCCGCCAATTCCATCGCGCTCGCCCCGACACACGTCAAATGGTCGGTGAGCCGCGATATCTCGCTCGCCAGCACGCGCAAATACTGGCACCGCTCGGGCGTCTCAATTCCGAGCATCTTCTCAACCGCCATCACGTATCCGACATTGTTGATGAACGGCGAAACGTAATTCAGACGGTCGGTGTAGGGAATCACCTGATGATATGTGCTGTTCTCGCACATCTTCTCGAAGCCGCGGTGCAGATACCCCACCTCGGGAATCACCGTGTGAATGTCCTCGCCGTCAATGTCGATCAGCAGCTTGACCGTCCCGTGCATCGCAGGATGCGACGGCCCCATCTGCATCGTCATGCATTGCGTATGAAGTTCTTTTGTCAGGTCTTTGATCAGGTCTGCCATGTTCCTTCATCCGGGCGCGGCCCTTACCGCACCCCTTTCATCTCCTCGCGCAGTTGAACAAGGGGCTGCTCCTTATCGATCGGATAATCCTTGCGGAGCGGATGCCCGACGAACTCGGGGTACAGCAGGAGGCGGCGCAAGTCCGGATGCCCATTGAATTTGACACCGTACATATCGTAGGCCTCGCGTTCAAACCAGTTGGCGCCGACCCATATGCCGCTGATCGTGTCGATGGTCGGATCCTCTTCCGGCACGCGAGCCTTCAGACGCACCGCGTGCGCATGTGAAATCGAATACAGATGGTAGACCACCTCGAACCGGGGTGTCTCGTTGATATAATCAACGCAGGTAAGGTCGCGGAACAAATCATAATCCAGATCCTCTTCCCTGCGCAGGAACCGGCACACGTCGGCAATATCCCCACGCTTGACGGCGACGGTATCCATTCCGTCGAATGGCGACGGCACAACCTTTATCCGGTCGCCAAAACGCTCCTTCAGTTTCCGTATCGTTATGCTTTCAGCCATTCGATAACCTCAACTCTAGTTCCTGCGCGAGAGGATCGATTCGGTATCCACTTTTGCCTGCATCTTCATGATGCCGTCCAGAAATGCCTCCGGCCGCGGAGGACAACCGGTGACATAGACATCAATCGGAATAATGCGGTCGGCGCCCTGCACCACCGAATAATTCCGATAAAATCCGCCTGAACACGCGCATGCGCCCACTGCCATCACCCATTTCGGCTCGCACATCTGCTCGTATACCAGTCGCAGCACCGGCGCCACCTTATGACTGATGGTGCCCACCACCAGCATCAGATCGGCCTGACGCGGCGAAAAACGAGGAAATTCAGCCCCAAAACGCGCAATATCATAATGCGACGCCGCCGCGGCCATATACTCCATGCCGCAACAAGCGGTGATGAACGGGTAGCAGAAGAAGGACCACTTGCGGCCCCAGTTGATGACCTTGTCCAAGCGAGTGGTGATAATCCCTTCGGGCAGAGCCGATTCTATTCCCATTCCAGCGCTCCTTTTTTCCACACATATGCGAGGCCGCCGACCAGGATCAGGATGAAAATGAACATCTCGATCAGGCCGAAAAGCCCAAGGTCTCGAAAGATGATCGCCCATGCATACAGAAATACGGCCTCAACGTCAAACAGAATAAAAAGAATCGCTACCACATAGTATTTGATCGATATCTGAACGCGGGGAGTGCCCATGGGGGGATTGCCGCAATCGAACGGGTCGAGCTTCTCCTTCGAGAGCCGCTTCGGCCCGAGCAGCACCGATACCAGCAAGAATCCTATTCCGATCAGGAAAGCGACGATAAACATCGCAAAAATAGGGATATGCACACTCATCGAGTTGAATGTCTCCTATTCGAACACTGATTTTACGTCAACTGCTGGGGTGAAAGTGTTTGATATCGAAATAATACTATCAGAATTTGTCAAAGGCTGTCAAGAAAAAATTGGACAGAAAATTTGGAAGAATGCCGGTGTTCGAGAGAAATCTTCCTTTTCGTTCTAATGCTTTTCCGCAGGCGCTCTTCAACCCCAAAACCTTCCACCCGTTCAAAGGGACTTTAAAGGGTACTCCTACAGGTCTAACACAATCGTCCCCAAGGTCGGCTCTTGAAAGAATTCTCTCTTATGTTCTTTTTTTTATCCACAGATATCACTAATTCGGAAAGAATGTGTTATAATTCCTTCACTGGCAACCGCGACGGGGAGACCCCGATGAATATCCATCCTCAGAGAAGCATCTCTTTTCTTCCTATCTGCTTATGTCCGAATGCCAAGGTTCTTCCCGCTGCACTCGAACCCCATCTGAACACGGAGGCCTCAGATGAAGAACCTGGAGAAAACGAGCGCTGAACTTCAGGCAGAAGTAAATATTTTACGCGCCCGATTAGCCGAATCCGAAAATTTCCGGCAAAGATACACAGAAGCGGATAAATTGAGGCGCGACCTGGAGGAAAGTGAAAGAAAATATCGCTCGATTGTCGAAAGCTTTCACGGAATCGCCTTTCGGGGCGATAGGAACTTCATCCCTGAATTTTTTCACGGCTCCGTGGAACAAATCACCGGCTATACCCGGAAGGACTTCCTCGATCTGAAGGTGAAGTGGGACAGTCTCATCCATCCCGAAGACCTCCAGCAGGTGCTGGCAAGCGCCGAGGAAATGGCATCTAGATCACAGAACCACTTGCAGCGGGAATACCGCATCCTCCACAAAAATGGAACAATACGTTGGGTTCGCGAGCATATTCGAACTGTTCGCGACGAAACGGGAAATCTCTCGCGGGTGGAAGGCGTTATTTACGATATCACGGAATCAAAGCTTTCCGAGCAGGCGCTTAAATTAGTTGAGGAACGGCTGGACCTCGCGATTTCCGGCTCAAAAGCCGGCCTTTGGGAGGTGGAATATGATTTTACGGATTCGGGCATGCCCGTGCCCCGGAAAGTATTCGCGTCTCCGGAAATGAAGCGCCTCATCGGCTTTAATGACGATGAATTTCCGGATTCCGTCGAGGCGTGGCAGGCTCGAATAGTCCCGGAAGACCTTCTCTTAATAGAAGAGGCGACGCGCTCCATACTCGCAGGGCGTACGGACAATCACGACTTAGATTACCGTATCCGGCATAAAGACGGCGGCATTCGGTGGATTCACAGTTGTGGCAAATGTTGGCGGGACGAAAGCGGCAGGCCTGTTCGGCAAGCAGGGTTGGATTGGGATATAACCGAGCGTAAGGCAATTGAAGACCAACTGAGACAACTGGTTGCCATTGTTGAAGAGACGCCTGATCTTGTTGGTACGGCCGACCTCCAGGGGCGGGTGCTCTACTTTAATAAATCAGCGAAGCACACACTGGGCGTTAGTCCGGATGAATATCTTCCAAACCGGAACATTACCCAATTCTATCCCAAGTGGGCACTTCAGATCATCTGCAACCAAGCCATTCCAATAGCATTAAAGGAAACTGTCTGGCGGGGCGAAACCGCTGTGCTGAAAGGAGATGGAAGAACAGAGATCCCGGTCTCGCAGGTGATCCTGGCACACGCCGACTCCAGAAACAACATCCGCTACATGTCCACCGTCATCCGCGACATCAGCCGAATAAAGGAAACCGAGGATGCGCTGCGGAAATCGGAAGAGCGTTACCGGCATCTGTCGGAGAAACTCGAGGCAATGGTCAAGGAGCAGGTCGACAAGCTGCGAGAAGCGGAGAATCTGGCTGCGGTCGGCCGGACGATATCGATGCTCGCACACGAAATCAGGAACCCGCTCAACAACATAACGCTCGGCCTGGATATCCTCCGCTTGCAGCTGAAGCCGGGAGGAGAACATGAAGAGACCCTTGGAGAGATTAGACATGGCATCGAGATATTGAACCAACTTATTGAGGAATTACTGGATTTCTCGAAACCGATCCACCTGACTTACGCACGCCGCTCTGTCGAAGCCCTCGCGAAGGAGGCATTGAGACTCATTTTGGACACTTTGGGCTTGGGTTTGGTCAAAAATCTGCAAAAACCCCTTATTTTTTGGGGGTTCGATTTTCCGGAAGTCGAAATGTAGTGC